>JBAZHS010000065.1:0-6946 GCA_041652275.1 Parachlamydiales bacterium | reverse complement strand
AAGCACTCCAAAAAAGAAGGGCAAATAGAAACAACCCGTCAATTTGTCGAAACACAAATAACCCAGGCCCCCGTAACCACCCCAGCCCCTTCTACCCCTCTTCCCACCGCTGGCACCGCAAAGCCCGGAGCCTCGGCTCAAACCGGTTTTAAAAACCTGAACAACACCTGCTATATGAACGCCACCTTGCAGCTGTTAAAAACCTTCTTGCCTGAAAAACTTCTAGATCCAAAAAAACTATTACAGAAAAGAAAAATAAGACAACTAGGCAACCCAACAGAGCTTGTTGACGAAACAGATGCAGAACTAAAGGCCAGAATAGCTTTAAAAAACGAGCTTCATTTTCTATTATTTGAAACGATAACACCCAAACAACAAAAAACATCACTAAAAAACATCTTAAAACAAATTAATTCTTTATCTTCCAATCAATTTCAACTTGGCCAACAACACGATGCCAGCGAGTTTCTTGAATACATTTTAAAAGCACTCGAAGATCCCGATGACCCAGAAGAAAAAAAAGCACTGCAAGGAAACTACTATATTCAAAGGCAGACAACTGGCGCCGCCACAAGCCTTTCTCTTACTTCAAACATTCCAATTACTAAGGATGAAAAGACAACAGCAAAGGTTGACATACAGCAAGAGCTCGCTGAATTAAGCAACCAGGGAAGCTTTCATTTGGCAGGAAAAGAACCCCCCGAAAAAATCCGCATTACCCTTTTTTCCACATCAGCAGCAAAAGCTCAAGAAAAAATCACCTCTCCCGTTACAATACCAGAAACCATCTCCCTTGCAATCGTAAAAGACCCGAAAGATCCGTCACAAACGCTACAACATCAAATGCATTTAGCCGGCGTTGTCTTTCACCAGGGAAAATCAGTTGACAGCGGCCATTATCTGGCCCTAAGAAGAACCGGTGAAAACACATGGGATTTTTGCAATGACCAAATGGTAACGCCCCTAACCGGAACCTTTGAAGAAGCCCGGAATTATATTACCCAAAACTTTTCAAAAAGCACCCCTTATATTTTAAGTTATCAAAAAAAGGCTTTTTCTCCTTCCTCCCTTGCTTCCGGATCCACCGTTTTACCTCCTCCATCTACTGCTACCGCTGCTTCAGATCCTCTTGCCGCACCAGATCTTTACAACGCTACAGAAAAAACTTTTAAACCAGGCCAGTTCCTCGCCACTCTACAAGCTCTTGCAAAACATCAACAAGAAACCTACACCGAAGAAGAGCTCCGCGAAGCAGCAAACTCCTTCTCGCTGACGTTCGGTCAGATCGCAGAAGAAGAACATGGCGTCATCCAGGATCCGGCCGGAAGCGCTCTTACAAGTCCTAATCCGCCAGCACAAGCAGGGGCAGGCGGAGCAAGCGGGGCAATTTATGCTAAATTTCAAGCTCAATTAACACAATCCCTTAAAAAATTAAACTTAAAGAAAGGCGCATCCAAATTCAACCCCCAAGCACCGAGACTTTTGCATACGCACTGCCATAATTTTGGAAATCCTGAAGAATTCCCGGAGCCTACCATCACCAAGGTCGTCGCAACCCTAAGCGATGATTATTACAAAGCCATCGAAGCCTTTTGCAGCGCTGATAACCAAAGCGGTGAAAACACCTTAAATCTTCTCGCCATCTCAGGAAGCATTTTTGCTGGCAACTTTAAGAACACTAATCTAAATCATCTAGACCCATCCATCACCCAAATCGCCCTAACCCTGGCCATTGCCAAATACAAAAAACAGCATCCAAGCGGCTCAGATTCACTTGAAGGAAAAACCCTTAAGCTTTTCTACTATAAAAAAGGCCCCGCCGAAGAAAACCCCGCCCAATCCACTAACCCCCTTTTACAAAAAGCTATCACCGTCCGCAAGGAACTTGCCCCCCCCCATGATACCCCGCTTCCCGGACTGCCGCCAACGCCGCCTCAGCCTACGGAAAGGCTACCAGCCCCGCCGCCGCCAGCATCTCAGCCAACCCCCCAGCCCATTTGGGAAAAAACTCTACTTTCCGGAACAACTCGTCAATACAAGATTGCCGATCCGGCAAATCCAAACATCCAGATCACTCTAACAGAGGAAGAACACCAGGCTTTCAAGCAAGGCCTGGCTTTCCCCAATCCGTCAAAAAAACATTTGTTCTATCAAGCCAGGAGTGCAGAAAACGAACCAGTTTTCGGAAGTCTCGATCTGAGCACACCGGAAAACCAAGCCCTGCTACAACAACTAAAAAAAAACCCAGGGCAAAGCTTCCAGATCCCCGGAACAAACTTTTACCTTTATTCTTCCCAGGATAGAACTTCTCCTGGGACTTTCTGGCTCACCGCTATAAGCCCAGTTAGTGGAGGGCAGCCCCCAGACAGCGCCAGAATACAACAGCAAGCAGAAATAATAAACGCTTTTAAAGGCCCCGCCAGAAGAGGCCCCGATATTCCCCCAAAGGCCCTGCTCACATAAGCGAAATCCTTAAAAGCAGGGCCGCCCCATAACCCGCTAAACTTCTTGCCCAATCCCGGCCCGTCCGAGCAAATTACCATTTGCTTCTTTTTAAAATATCCCCCATAATACTGTAGCTAAAAGCCTTCTTAAAGGTGGCATAGCCAAGCGGTAAGGCAGAAGCCTGCAAAGCTTCCATTCCCCGGTTCAAATCCGGGTGCCACCTTGTTTTTTAAAAATTATGCTTTACCTCATCGCTACCCCGATCGGCAATCTGGAAGACATTACCCTGCGGGCCCTGAAAATCCTGCGGGAATGCGATTATATTTTAGCCGAAGACACCCGAAACTCGGGGGTGCTGCTCCGCCATTTTCAGATTACCAAAAAATGTCTTGCTTTCGAAAAGTTTTCGGAAAAAAAACTGGAAGAAAAAATTCTGGAAGATCTGGAAAAAGGCCAAAAAATTGCTTTAATCTCCGATGCCGGAACCCCGCTAATTTCCGATCCGGGCGAAAGCCTGGTAAGAAGCTGTTTGAAAAAAAAGCTGCCCTTTACCTACCTGCCGGGAGCCTGCTCTGTAATCGGCGCCCTGGTTCTTTCCGGCTTTAAGAACAGCCCCTTCCAGTTTCGGGGCTTTTTGGAAAAAAAAACCGAAAAGCTCAAAGAACAGCTCCGGCGCCTTCTGGCTTACCGGGGCACCTCGGTCGCTTTCGAATCCCCCCACCGGATTGAAAAAACCCTGAAAGCACTTCAAAAGCTCGATCCTAAAAGAAATCTGGCCGTTGCCAGAGAAATGACCAAGCTTTTCGAAGAAACCCGGCGAGGCAAACCGGCCGAGCTAATCGAGCATTTTTCTAAAAATCCGCCGAAAGGCGAAATCGTTTTAATCATCGAAGAGGGGCCCTGCCCCCTGGAAGAAATCAAGCCCGAAGAGCTGCTGGAAATTCTCAAAGAAGAATTTGCCCTCAGCACTAAAGAAGCGCTGAAAATGGCAGCGAAAATTTTAAAAACCAAAAAAAACCAGCTCTACAAAAAATTACTCTAAAAGCTGAAGGCAGGAACTGTTCCTGCCCCCGCTTTTAAAAACGCTTTGGCCTTCTTCGGCTCTGCTTTAAAAAGCCAAAAGCAAAAACGGCTTGGGGCTCCGCCTGGCGATTGCTGAAATATGCGGCTTCCCATTAAGCCAAAAAGCCTAGTTGCTTTTTTAAAAAAAGAAAGCTAAATTAAGCCTTTTTAAAAGCAAAACAGGAGCTTTTTCTATGAGCGCTAAACTTTTTCTTTTTCAGGACGAGGCTAGATTAAAACTCCAGGAAGGCTTAAGGAAACTGGCCCTTTTGATCAGCCCGACTTTAGGGCCCAAAGGCAACCATGTGGCCCTGGACAATGCCGCCGGCTCTGCGAAAATCACTTCCGATTCCAGCGCCATTCTCGAAGAAGTCGAGTTCAAAGACCAGTTTGAAAATTTCACCGTCGAACTGGTCCGGAAAATGGCCGAAGAAATTAAAGCTCAAACCGGCGACGGCGTCGCTACGGGGATCGTAATTTTAAACGCTTTGATGCAAGAAGCCCTGAAGCATTTGGCCGCTGGAGCCTCGCCAGCTGGCTTAAAAAAAGAAATCGAAAATGAACTGGACAAAGCCTTAAACAAGCTCTCTTCTCTGGCCGTCAGGATCAAAACCGAAAAAGAGATCGAAAAAATTGCCCTTTCCGCCGGAGGCAGCATAGAAATCGGCCAACTGCTCTCGGAAGCTTTAAAAAAAGCCGGAGAAGGCGGCCTGGTCTCGATCGAAGAAGGCCGGGGGCTGAAATCTACGCTGGAGCTGGCCCGGGGCTTTGAGATCGACCGGGGCTATCTGAGCCCCTATTTCTGCACCAATCTGGAAAAACTGACAGTAGAAATGGAAAATCCCTATTTTTTAATTACCGACAAAAAACTCGCTTCCGTCCAGGAGCTTCTGCCGGTTTTGCAGAACCTGAACGCGATCGGCGGCGCTTTAATCATTATTGCCGAAGAAATCGAGGGCGACGCACTGGCGACTTTGGTGATCAACAAGCTGAAAGGGATCCTGAAAGTGGCGGCCATCAAAGCTCCTTCTTTCGGCGAAGAAAGAAAACAGCTTTTAGAAGACCTTGCCTGTCTGACCGGGGCCCGGGTGGTCGCGGAAGAAACCGGAGGCTCTTTAGTGAAAACCACCCTCGAAGATCTGGGAAGGGCGGAAAAAGTTTTTATCGGCAAAGAAACCACCAATGTGATCAACGGCCAGGGCGCTAAAGACCTGCTGGAAAAAAGAATCCTCCAGCTGGAAAAACAAAACGACCTGGAAGAGGGCGAATACGAAAAAGACAAACTAAAAAAACGGATCGCCCGATTAAAGGGCAATGCTGCGGTAATTAAGGTCGGAGCAGCCAGCGAAACGGAACTGAAACAGAAAAAAGCGCTTTTCGAAGAAAGCCTCGCGGCTGTCAGGGCTGCTCTGGAAGAAGGGGTGGCCGCCGGAGGCGGCCTGGCCTTTGTCAGGGCCGCCCAAGCCCTGGACAAAACCTCTTTCGGCGGCCGGATCTTGCAAAAGGCCCTTTTGGCCCCGATGGAAACCCTGCTGAAAAACAGCTCTCAGGAAAGCGCGCTTTATTTAGAAAAAATCCAAAAGCGCGACGATCTTTTCGGCTATAATCTTGAAACCGAAAAATTCGAAGACCTTTTTCAGGCCGGCGTCCTCGACCCGGTCAAAGTCTTGAAAAACAGTTTGAAAAAAGCAGCTTCAACCGCTATTTTAATGCTTTTTTCCGAGGTTTTAATCGGCGAGGACAAAAGCTAGATGGAAGCGGGGATCATTACTTCCAAAGGGCTCGGCGACGGGCTGATCATGTCCATTTTGGCCTGTCACTTACACCGTCTGGGCTATCGGGTAACCCTGTTCAATCCCCATTTGGAAGAGCTGTCCGAATGGTTTCCCCTTTACAAGCTGAAAAAAGAGCCCCGGAACCTGCCAGGTTTTGACTGGCTGTTTTGCCAGCATTCGAACACCGGCTTTGTCGAAGAGCTCAAAAAAAACCGGAAGGAATTTAAAAAATGCTCTTTTATCTACCCCTCGTTTGATAAAAAACGGCACCTGCCTCTGGGGGAAACCGACTTTGTCTGCCAAAACCGGTGCTCTTTGGCCGACAATCTAAAAAACCTGGGTCGGAATTTTTTAAATTTGCCTGAAGCTGAAAAAGAGACCGGAATCCGGATCCCTCCGGGACTGGTTCCAGAAAAATATCCCCGCCGGATCCTGATCCATCCGACCGCCACCTGTCCGACCAGGACCTGGGAAAGGCAAAAGTTTTTTCTTTTGGCCGAAGAGCTGAGAAAACGGGGCTTTGAGCTGGCCTTTATCGTGCATGCTTCGGAAAGCCCGGACTGGCAGGAAGCCAAAAAACGGGGCTTTCTGTTGCCGTCTTTTAAAAAATTAACCGATCTGGCCGCTTACATTTTTGAGTCCAAAGCGCTGATCGGCAATGATTCGGGCCCGGCCCACCTGGCCTCTTTGCTCGGCCGCCAAACCCTGATCGTCACCAACGATCCCAAACGGCTCGCTTTGTGGCGGCCCGGCTGGAAAGAGGCCCGGATCGTCTTTCCTCCGGCCTATATGCCCAATTTTAAATACTTCCGCTGGAAATTCAGCCACTGGCAGCTTTTTACCGGAGTTAGCCGGGTCCTCAGGGCCTTCGACAGCCTGGACCTGCCCTCTTCCTAATCAAATCTAAACTAAAACGGCCAGCTTCCAAGGCCCTTTGGTTTGATAAGACCTTAAGCCCCGGTCTCGATGCCCGCAGCACTTCTTAAGCCCCTGATTTTAAAAAACTTTCTAAAGCCAGAGCGAATCTTTTCAGCCATCGCCCCCGTTTCGCGGCTCTAGCTAAAAAGGGCCTGCCCCTGTTAAGAACGGTGAAAAAAGGGCAATTTTGTCCGGGGCCGGGAAGCGCCCAAACAGCTGTTTGCTTGCCCAATTCCCGTTTCAGCTGTTTTATAAAAAACACAAACTTAATTTAATTAATTATAAACACTTTAGACTGTTAATTATATTTTAACCTTGAAATCAAACTAAGTATAATAATACCATACAATTAAGAGATAATAATAATTAGAGGTCCTTATGAAAGACATCCCCCATCATCTGGCCAAATTCCTGAAAAAAATCGCCAAAGAAGAAAAACTTGAGCAGAAAAAAATCAAACAGGACCATGCCCCCCATCCAGACTCGATTGAAAAAAGAAACCGCAAACTCAAAAAACGCATCCCCCTTTTCCGCGAAAGGTCCCATAAGACCTCAATCAAATAGCCGCCCCGGCAAAAGGTTGAAAAAAAACCGCGCCGCCGGAAAAAAACCCAGGCCCGGGAAAAAGGCTGCGCTTCTAAATTGGCCTTCCCGCCGCTTTAGATTTATTCAAAAAAAAAAGCGCTTTTTTCTTTTTAGTTTTTCTTTTAAACTTGCGGCCTATGTTAAAAATAGCCCACCTTTCC
>JBAZHS010000064.1:0-7038 GCA_041652275.1 Parachlamydiales bacterium | reverse complement strand
GAAAAAGCTGGTCTTTGCCGGCAACGCTTTTGAGTCTCGAGGGGCTTGGTTATTTTAATGTGGCCCTGAACGACCGCGAGGAAGCCCTGCTTTTGGGCCTGGAAAAAGACCAGAGGCTCTTCGGGGTTTTTTCTCAAGACGGAGGAACAAACTGGCAGCGGCTGGAGAGCGGCCATCTGGGAAGCGCCCGGAGCTTGCAAATGGTTTTAAATAATCAGTCCCAGGCAGCGGCCTGCTGGGTGGATTTGGCGGGAAATTTGAAAGCCATGAGTTCTTCAGACGGTGGAAAAAGCTGGTCTGCAACCGTTCAGCTGGCTTCCGGGCTTGCCGGGGCCGGTTTGCAGCTGGCCGGCAATGCTTCCGGCCAGCTGCTTATGGTTTATTCTGATTCAGAAGAAAAGAACCCGAAGTTGTGCAGCCTTTGGTCGCGCGTTTCCCGGGATGGCGGGAAAATTTGGTCGGAGCCAAAAAAGCTCTTTTCCGGTCAAATCAGCAGCGAGCTGCTTTTAGCTTTCCGCGGGGATTATGCTTTAGTGCTTTTTAAAAGCGAAGAAGAAGGGCCGGAAAGCCTTCTGGCAATTTCGTCTTGCAATGGAGGAAGGGACTGGGAAGCGCCCCGGCTGCTTTCGAAAGGCCGTTTTGGAGCCCTGCAGGCTGGCTGGTCTTTTTTCAAGGGGGCTGCTAATTTCTCAGCAGCGGAGGCGCTCGCTGTTTGGGAAGAAAAAACCGGCGGGGCCAATAATATAAAAATGGCCGCTTCTTCGGACGGAGGGCAAAACTGGTCTTCTCCGGCAGTTTTGGCTTTGGAGGCTTTTGGCCCCAGGCTGATGCTTGGATCCGGCCGCAGGGCGTCCCTTTTTTGGCAGGAAGGTACGGAGCCCTTTACCATTCAGGGCAAAAAACGGCTGTTTTTAATGGCTTCTGTTAATGCTGAGCAAAAACAGCTGAAGCTTTTGGGCAAAGAAAAAAAACTCAACCGGATTACCTGGAACCCGGCTTTGGCGGTAAGCCACTATAAGCTTTATCAGGATCCGGGATGCCGGGAGCTGATCAGTATGGCTTCAGCGGAAAAAAGCGGTTTTTTTTATTATGCCCGAAAAGAAAACCGTTTTTATCTGACCGTTTTGGCCGGCGGGGTGGAGTCGGCTCCTTTGGAAATCATTTTTCCTTAAAAAGATTTCCGGATTTTAAGCTATGCTGAATTCTAAAAAATACTGGCGGCGGGTGGCAAAGCCGTTTTTTGGGATAAAAGCTCCGGAAGACGGCTGTTTTTTTGCTAGGCCCGAGCCTTTGCCGTTTGGGCGCTTTTTTTTTGCGCCGGCAGTTTGGAAAGCGGCTTGGGCCTGGGGTTCCGGTTTTAAACCGCGGACTTCGGGAGGCGTTTGTTTTTATTGTTCTAACAGGCGCTTTTTTTCTTCGACGCAGATTTCATATTTGGGCTTTAAAGCATCATGCAGCTTGAGGCAGATGCTTTCTAAAGGCAGCTTTTCTAAAAAAAGATCATTGGTAATTTTCCAAAGGATCATCTGGGGAGCAATAAAGGGCGCTGTTATAACTTGGGAAAGATCCGCTTGATCGGCAAGATCGGTTTGCAAAAAGTCGAGCAAATCAATTTCTTTATCTTTTTCAGTCCCTTCCGTTGAAGATAAAAGGCAACAATAAAAAGAGCTGACTTCGAGATCTGAGAGATGCGAAAAATCGGAGGGTGAATGAAAGAGCCTTTGTAAAAACGAAGCTTCGCAGGGAAAACAAAAATAGCGGCTCAGCTCCTGGAAAAGGTGGAAAGTAAAATGTTCGAAGTCTTTACCGGAAAGCTCTTGCCATTTTCCGTGCAGGGCTAGGGCCCAGATTTTTAAAAGAAAAGCGTAGTTGATGGCGTTAAAAATTTTCAGGTCCCGGGTCTGGGGCTGGGGCAGAATTAAAAAAATCAGGTGGTTGTAAAAAGTTTCGAAAAGCGGTTTTCTGACAGATTCCAGATCTTCTGCCAGGTCCGAACCATGGATTTTCCAGAGCATGTAAAAATGGAGCAGGTTGGCGAGATAGTTTTGTGTTTCATTTAAAAGATTGATGCTTACGGGATCAAGTGCGGCTGTCTGGCCGCTTGCGACATCGTTTAAAGAGCCAAAAATAAAGGGCAGTGGGGCTAGCCAGGCATCAATCAGAGTTTTGATTAGCTGCCAGTCTTCGGAAGTTAGACGGTAAGCCTGTTCGCGTGTTTTTAACTCTGCCTGGCAAAGGGAAAGGGTTTTTCTGCAGATGGAGCCAGAAGTTTTGATTAAGTTCAAAGACTCTTTTTTGTTTTTGGGAGGGGTAAAACCAAACTGAAAATGTTTTAAGAAGTTTAAAAAGAGCTTTTGTTTCTTTTCCAGGAAGGAGTTGTTTTTCCAGCCAAGGGAAGCTCTTAAAAGGTTAAAGTATTCCAGTTTTAAACTAAATTCCGCAGGGGGTTTTTGAAAAATCCGGTCGGTTAAAATGAGCAGGCGTTCAAAAGCGGCATTGCTGTCGGCGATCAACTGGAGCTTTAAGACGCTGGCAGGCTCGCTGCCGGCGATCTTTAAGACGGTGTCATTAAAATTCAGCACTTCCCGAAATTCGTCGGCATCTTTGGGTTCTAAAAGAGGCAGGGCTTCCCGGACAAAACAAGCGGCGGCCGCTTTTTGTGCTTTGGCTATTTTTTCTAAATCAAAAGTTGCCAGGGCCTGCAGGAAAAAACTGGTTTCCCGTTGTTTTAAAAGCTGAAGCAGATCGGAAAAAATCAGGTGGGCTTTTTGGTTCAAAAGGTTCTGGTTGTTTTTGAAAAAATCCAGATAAAGCAAAGCGTTTTTGAGGTTTTCTTTCATCAAATTATCAAAAAAACGGATGCTGGGCATTTTGGTTTTTTTGCCGCCCGGTTTACCCCGGTCCCGGCGTTCTTGGGCCTGATCCAGTTCCAGGCGTTCTTTGAGCCCGGCATTTTTTAAATAGAGTTTAATTCCTGACGCCAGATTTGGAAATAAAAAGAGCTGAGCGTTGTTTGCGGCAGGCTGTCAGCGATGCTGTTTAAAAATTTTAAAAGATCTTGCTTTTCCCGGTTATAGTTAGCATCGTCTTCGGCCATCTGCCAGTTCCCAAACAGGAAAAGGTTAAATTCATGCAGCTGGGATCCTTTTAATAAAAGACGCGCCTTTTCAATCAGGAGATGCAATATGGCCGGCGGGCGTTTTTCGGTTTTCAGGTAAAGTTCGGCGGTTCTTTTTAAAAGCAGCAGCGCTTGTTTTTCCTGGGCGGAAGAATAAGCCGGCCAAGCTGAAAGGAGTTTTTCGCAGTTGTCCAAAGAAGCCGATCTTAATAGTTTTTCAAACCAGGGGTCTTGTTTGGAAAAACTGAGCTTTTTATGTAAAAGCAAGCTTAGGCTTTTTTCCAAAAGATGGTTAAAATGTTCTTTTTGCCAAAGGCCGAGGATTTCTTCTGTCAGTTCTTCTTGGGTTTTTTTTGAAAGCAGGTTTTGCAAAAGGGCCTGACGGAATATTTCCAAGGCGCTTTCAGCGATGTCCGAGGAAAGCTCTTGGTTTGTAAAACCGGTCCTTAGGGCGGCTTTGGCCATTAAGCGGATGAGATGGGGGATGAAAGGCTGGAAAAGGGCCAGCGGATATTTTTCACTTTTGATCAGAGCGTTGATTTTTTGGGCTTCTTGAAAAGTTAAATCGGCCAGGTTTTCCTGAAGCTTTTGCACGAGCAGCTCTTGCAGTGAAAGATCAAGGGAGGGCGTTTTTTCCAGGAGCTTTAAAAGCTCTGGCGCGGACCTGGGCGTTTTAGCTTTTTCCAGGATCAGAGCCGAGAGCAGTTTGGGGCGATAGAGATTGTTTTCCAAGATTGACTTGAGCCGGGACAGCGCTTTGGAAGAGCTGAAAACCGGATCGTCTAAACGCAAAGCAAAAAAATCAAGCGCGGCGAACTCTTCAAGGTAAAAAGAGTTTTCCAAGAGAAAATTAAAAAGTTCGGGAAAACCGGGAAGTTCCGGTTCTAAAAGTTCCAACAAGAAACTAGCGGCTTTGGGGCCTTTTAAAACCAGGAGCTGCTGTTGAATTAGCCGGAGGGCTTGGGGACTATTTCCATTTTTAAACAGCTGCCGGATAGTGTCAGAGCAAAAATCCAAAGAGAGTTTTTCTTCCTGAAAAAAGGCTTCAAGCAGTTCAAAGGCTTCCGTATCTTCGCTGCCGGCTTCCAAAAGATGCTGGCAGATTCGGCTGTTTACCTGGGGGTCAAGAGGCCCGAGCTGGTCTAAAAGCAGTTTTAAAAAACCGGGAGGAGCCTTGAAAAGCAAAGCGCTCAGCTCGTCTGGAGAAAGATGCTCTTTTAAAAGGCGGGCCACAACTTTCGCCGCATCCGGACTTTGTTCAATGGTCTTTTCGGTTTTCAAAAGGGCTTCTAAGATCAAAAGGAGATCCTGGCTTCGTGCGGGCTTATCTGCTTTAAGATGTTCTTGTAAAAGATAGTCAAAGCCGGAAAGGTTCGGGCTTTTGGAGAAATAGCTTTGTAGAAAAGGGACTAAGACTGAAGCGGCGGGAGGAGCGTGCCTTTTCAGCTCATATAACAGGCGGACGAAGGAGATTTCTTCTGGATGTGGTATGACCAGCTCTTTTCGTTCCAGATGGCCTTTAACTTCTTCCCAGGGGCCGCCTAAAGCATAAAACAAATAAGGGGGGGTAAGGCTGATCTGCTGTCCGTAATTGGTGCTTGAATATTCCCGTTTGATTTTCAAAACGACTTTAACATCCAGCTCTCCGGTGCCGACGATCAGCCAGCTGTTTTCCTGGTCCTGAACGATTTTGGAATTGGTTAAATAATAGTGGAAAATTTCGTTGCGCAAAACTGCCAGCAGCCTTTTTTGGTCGCTGCAGGCTGCTTCCCGGCGGTATTGGTCGGTAAAAGAGGCCAGAGCGGTCAGAAAAAACTGGCGGACAATCTCTAAAAAACGCCTTTGTTCTTCCGGATTTTCCGGAAACAGGCTGATATAATAGGAAAGATCGACATCTTTAAAGGGCGTATCGACCAGTACCCAGTTGGCCGAAGATCCGATTAAACGCACATCTTTTAAAAGCGAGGCCGAGGACGGCAGAACCGGATAAAATTCGGCGAGCGCCGAATTTAAATAAAGCGCAAATCGGTTTTGGAATTCGTGCAAAGTAAAAGAGCCTAGACTTTCTTTTTTATCGTATTGGCCTTTGGGATCCCGGCTGTACTGGATGGAAAAGGTTTTTTGAAAGAGCTTTTCAATTTTCAGGATTTGATCGGAAAGCAAATGTCCGGGATTTTCCAGATAAGGCAAAGCGGAAACATGAAAATCTTTTAGCAGCGCCTCGCCTTTTTGCGGACAAAAGGGCCGGGCGTGGGGAGAGAGCGGGCTGGCTTTTGGCATGGAAGCCGTTTCCGAAAAACGAAAAGCGGCTTGAAAAGAAAGCGGAGAGCTTTGAAGAAAAGAAAAGCGCGAGCCGGCGGAAGCACAGGCAGAAGAGCCGTCGCTGACATCGGAAAACTCGGAAAAAACTGTGGGGCTCAGGGAAGGGGGTATAAAAGTCATTTTTAAGCTTTTAAAGTCATTTATAATGTTATGAAAAAGGTAAGAATTATACCCGATTAAGAGGTTTTTTTTAATTTTTAAATTTTTTTTATAATTTTTATTGCGGTTCTTTTGTTTTCTTTTCTTTTGAAGGTTTTACGGGTTGTTTCTGGTTTTTAATTTTTTTTAAATTATTTTTTTTACATTAAATATTTTAAATTGAAAAAAAAACAGCTCTTTTAAGATTTAGACTGAAAGAACTTCAAAAAGGCCTTCTTTGCTCTTGCCAATTGCCGAATTTTGAATTCTATTCTGGATAGTTCTTTTACAATCAAGGTAAAGGACAGGTTAAAATTTTTTTTACCGTCCGGACAGGCAGACGGAGGATACAAAGCGTTTTGTTGGCAGGTTGTCTTAGCTGTCTTATATGGAGTCATCCGTTTGAGCGGCTGGTTAGGATTAAAAAGTTAGGATTAAAAAAGAGAAAAAAAGCCGGCTTTGAAAAAAAAGCTTGAACCCTTATGCTGTTCTGTATGTTTTCAATTGACGATCTAAAGGAAAATTTTTACCGGATCCAAGAACAGCTGGGCTACCGTTTTCAGGACCTCAGGCTGCTGCTTTTGGCTTTTGTGCACGCTTCTTATGTCAACGAGCACCGGGATTGGATCAATGAGCATAATGAACGGCTGGAATTTCTCGGCGACGCGGTCCTGGGAATGCTGGTAGCGGATTTTTTATACCGGGAATACCCGGAAAGTCCGGAAGGCGAGCTGACCTTGCTGCGCGCTGCCTTGGTCGGGGCTCCGGCCTGCAGCTATCTGATTAAAAAACTGGATGTGGGCCAATACCTTCTTTTGGGCAAGGGCGAGCGGCTGGCCAAGCGTGGGAGGGAAAGCATTCTTGCCAATCTGTTTGAGGCTTTGATCGGCGCGATTTATCTGGACGGAGGCCTGGAGAAGGCCGGAAATTTTTTCTTTGGAAAACTCAAGCCGGAAATTTCCGAACTGTTAAAAATGCCGCCGCCCAACTTTAAAGCCGCCCTGCAGGACTACACCCAAAAACACTTTTTCAGCAAGCCCTGCTACCGGATTTTAGCGGAAACCGGACCCGGGCATAGCAAACATTTTACTGTCGGTGTTTTTTGGGGCGAACAGGAGCTGGCCCGGGGCGAGGGCAAATCCAAAAAAGAAGCCGAGCAGATGGCCGCCAAAAAAGCTTTGGAAAAACAAAATCCACTGGGCTAAGCTTTAAAAAAGCTGTTTTTTTTCGGCTGTCGCAAGACTGTTTTAATGGCGGTTTTGATTTAAAGAGCTTTTCTTGCGGGAGCTGTTTTGGCAAGTTGACTGGCGGTTCCTTAAAAGAACGGATTTTCACTTTCTTAGGCTGGCGGAGCAAAATTCAGCATTTGGATTTTCGTTAAAAAAGTGCGGATTTCGTTCAGCGTTTGAAGGAGGTTAAATTGAAAGAGAAGACCAAAGCCCTTTGGGATAATCTGGAAT
>JBAZHS010000063.1:1776-7068 GCA_041652275.1 Parachlamydiales bacterium | reverse complement strand
GGGGATTTGGTTTTTTCGGAAAAGGTAGAGGAATTTTAATGACTGTTTTTATAAATATTTAAGGTATAGAGCTTTTCAATGTAGCCGCTGGAGGCTAGGTAGAGCAGGTAGCGTTGGTTTTTTTTTTCAACAATTGTAATACATTTGATATTAATAACTTCAAAAAACAACCTAGTAAATTCTAAATGCCAATATAAAATTACAAGGTGTTTTTAATAAAAAACCTTGACAAAGATAAAAATACCATGTAAATTTTAAATATAAATACAAAATTACAAGGTGTTTTTATGGAAAGGGATTTATATATAAAAAAAATTGATGGGCATTTTCAAATACATCCTGTTTGTGCTTTACTTGGGCCAAGACAGGTTGGAAAAACCACCTTGGCTAAAATGTATGCTCAAAAAAAATATTCCAATTCTGTTTTGTTTTTTGATTTGGAAAACCCCCTTGATTTAGCAAAACTTGAAAATCCCATGCTCGTTCTATCCAAATTGTCTTATCCGCTCATAGTGATCGATGAAGTGCAAAGAAAACCAGATTTATTTCCTGTTTTAAGGGTTTTGGTCGACAACCCTAACAATAAATCTAAATTTCTAGTTTTGGGCAGCGCGTCTCGAGATTTGATTCGTCAGTCTTCTGAAACTTTAGCCGGCCGTATTGGGTATGTTGAGTTAATGCCTTTTTCTTTAGAAGAAACAAAAAATTCGAATAAACTTTGGCTTAGAGGAGGATTACCGAAAGCTTATTTGATTGAGAATGATGACGAAAGTTTTTTGTGGCGGCAATCTTATGTTTCTACTTTTTTGGAAAGGGATATTCCTAATCTCGGATTTAATATTCCGCCTGAACAGATTCGTCGTTTTTGGCTTATGCTGGTTCATTTTCATGGGCAAATATTTAATTCCAGTGAAATTGGAAGATCTTTGGGAATATCAGACCATATGGTGCGTAAATATTTAGATATATTAGTAGGAACTTTTATGATCAGGCTTTTAACTCCCTGGTTTGAAAATTTGGGAAAAAGACAAATCAAATCTCCTAAAATTTATTTTCGAGACAGCGGTGTTTTACATTCCCTTATTGGTATAAAAAAAGAGGAGGAGCTTCATCTTTATCCTAAATTAGGTTCTTTTTGGGAAGGATTTGCCTTAGAAGAAATCATTCGCCATTTTCAAGCAACCCTGGAAGAATCTTATTTTTGGGGAACTCAAGGAGGAGCTGAATTGGATTTGCTAATCTTAGATCAAGGAAAAAAAATAGGATTTGAATGTAAATATTCAGAAAATATCAAAATAACGCCTTCTATGCGTATAGCTTTAGAAAATTTGAAATTAGACCATCTTTATGTTGTTTATCCTGGAAAAGATCAATTTCCTTTGTCAGAACAAATTACAGCAATCCCTTTAGATGAAGTAGCCACTCTTTAAAAAGAATGGAATTGCAACTCAAGCCTTTTTCCCTCAGTTCTTTATAAAGCAGGGTCTGGGTGTGCTAGGGAAGGGTTCAGGTTAAAAGTTCTTGGGGCAAACGGTTCGGTTAAAAAAATCCGGGATTTAATCTGTGAAGAACGGGTTTTAAGCTAGCTCTGGCCGGTTGCCTGCTCCTGGTTTTCCAGGTCCATTTGGTCTTGGTTGTAAAGCTTGAGGGCGTCGAGCAGGTGTTCAACTTTGCGCATCAAATCGCGAAAGTTTTTCTGCAGCGGTTCTTTGTCCTGTGCTTTTTCGGCTTTTTCCATCAAGACGGTCAGCCGTCCCAAAGAAGTGTTGATATTGTCGGCCTCGTTTTCGAAATAGCCTTTGAACTCGGCAGGCGTCGAGAGGCTGTTGAGCAGGTTCATTTTTTTGGTACGGATCCGTTGCCAGTGCCGGTCATACTGGAACATCAAGCCATAGTGGTTGATATCATTCATCAGCGTATCGACCTTGTTCATGACAGCGGAAATTCTCAGGTAGAAATCATCGCTTTGGATCAGCTTGCCGATGGTGCCCTCGCCGTCGGCGATGGTCGTTGTGATCTTTTTAAAGTTATCCAGGATGTTGTCGAATTTGGCCATCATGGCCTTGTCTTTGGCTTCTTTAAGCATTTCTTTTAAATAGTCCATGTTGGCCGTGAAAGCGTCCATGGCGGTTTTGAGCGAAGAGGCCAGCTGCTCTTTATTGGCGGATTCGGCCAGAAGGTTGATCTGGTTGAAGGCATCGCCGAAAGAGCGGACGGCAAACGAGAGCTCTTCTTCGTTTTCCACAAACCAGGCGTCGACATCGTCGACGGCTCCCTGCAGGCGTTCGGCCAAAGAGGAAATTTCGTGAATAACCTTTTCCAAAGGTTCGACGGAATTGGCGAAAATGATCTGTTCGGTAATGATTTTGGGCACCTGGTCTTTAATCGGCGCTTTGGGAATGATGGCAATTGATTTTTCACCCAGAAGTCCGGTTGTGGCGATCACGATCTCGTCGGTATTGTAGATCTCGACTCTGGAATCCACCTTTAAGGTCAGTAAATAAAAGTAGACCCGGCCAAGCTCGTCGGTTGCTCCCGACCTGGCGCTTTCCACCGCTTCGATCGCGGCCACCTCGCCAACCGGTTTTCCTGAAACTGTCACCCGGGTGCCGACGTTGATGTTGGCAATATTGGAAAACCGCACTTTAAGCAGTTTTTTGCCGTCTCCGATTGCCGGTTTCAAAAACATGATCAGGTAAATGGAAGAGGCCATGGCAATGGCGACGAAAAGGCCGATTAAAAGGGTTTTGGATCGCTCAGCCATGCTCCTCCCGGCGTTTCAGCGGATGGTGCTCTAAATTCTCTTTTAAGAAAGAGACAATAGGATTGTCAATAGATAAAAATTTCTCAGCCGGGGCCAGCTCGGTAATGATGCCCCCTTCCTGCAGGGCCAGGCGGTCGGCGATAAAAAGCGCCGAGTGGATATCGTGGGTGACAACGATGCTGGTGCCTTTCAGCTCGTTTTGGATTCGGATGATCAGCTCGTTGATCTGCGTTGCGGTCATCGGATCCAGTCCGGTGGTCGGCTCATCGTAGAGCAGAATTTTGGGCCGGTAAGCAATCAGGCGGGCCAAAGCGGCCCGTTTTTTCATGCCTCCGGAAAGATCGGAGGGCATCTTTTTTTCCGTTCCTTCCAGGTCAACCATTTTTAAAGCTTCCCTGACCCTTTCCTTGATCTCGTTTTCCGAGAGCTTTTTTTTACTGACCGGATCGACATGCTGGCTTAAGTAAAAAGCGGTGTTGCTTTCGACATTTAACGAATCAAACAAAGCGCAGCCCTGGAAGAGCATGCCCATGTTTTGCACCACGGCATAAAGATCGTGCTCATTTAAGGCGGTAATGTTAATTCCGTCCACTTCCACATAGCCCTTATCCGGTTTTTCAATGCCGATGATATGCTTGAGCAAAACGCTTTTACCCACACCCGAGCGGCCCAAAATGACCAGGATTTCGCCCTGTTCAATGTTCAGGTTCAGGCCTTTTAGGACCTCTAAACTGTTAAACCGCTTCCAGATATCGACAATTTTAATCATTAGTAGCCCATCATTTTTTCATGCAGGGTGTTCAGGCCCATGGTTAAAAAGAAATCTGAGACCAGAATTGTAATGTAGCTGATGACCACCGAAGAAGTGGTGGCCTGGCCGACGCCGGCCGCGCCGCCTTTGGTCTTCATGCCCTTAAAACAGCAGATGGTGACCATCAGAAAGCCGAAAAAAAGCGCTTTGGCCATGCCGCTGTTGATGTCGAATAGCGTGATGTGCAGGGGCATTGGATCGAAATAGCTGGAAGTGGACATGCCGAAATAAAAGCTTGAGATCATCCAGCCGCCCAAGATTCCCAGGATAATGCTGAACATGGTCAAAAGCGGGGTCATGAAAATGGCTGCCAAATACCTGGGCGCCAGCAGGTACCATTTGGGCGAAACGGCCATGGTTCGCATGGCATCGATCTGTTCGGTGACTTTCATGGTGCCGAGCTCGGCGCACATGGCCGAGCCGACCCGGCCGGTTAGCATAAAAGCGGTCAAAACGGGCCCGAGCTCGGTGATCATGGCTTTGGCCACCATGATGCCAGTAACTCCGGAGAGCCCTTTTTCCGAAAGCTGGTAGAAAGACTGGGCGGCCAGAACCACTCCGGTGGAAAGGCCGGTGATGGCTACCACATTTAACGATAAAACGCCGATGCTGAAAAGCTGGTCGCGGATCAAGAACCAGGGCGGGGGCTTTTTGAGCATGGCCCAAAAAACGCCGATGGTTAAACGGGTATATTCGCCCAGGGACTGGAAAACGCTTAAAAAAGCGTTCGGCCGGATGAAGCCGTTGAAAAGTTTAAAGCCGTCCATTATAAGCCATCAGGGGGCCAAGCCCCGCTTTTAGCTTACTATAAGAAAAGCGCCTTTTCGGGTCAAAGCCCAAAATGCTTTTCTTTTGGGCCTATCTGATGCGCGTGCCTTCAGTCTCGAGGTTGGCGACGGCTGCGTAGCTGCGGCTGAGCTCTTCGGCGGCCGAGCGGCTTTTAGAAGCAGCTTCTCTCAGGATTTGCATAAGCATTTCCAGTTTTCTGACCTCGGATCCGGCCTCAGTGATCCGGCCCTGGTACCTTTTGTCAAAAAACAAAGCGCCTTCGCCCAGGGCATCGGAGGCTTTTGGCAAATATTCCGGCGCCACTTTGGCAAAAAAACTTTTTAAAATTTCAACCGAGCGGGTTAAAAGATCATTTTTTTGGAAGCTCAGAGTACCGAGGCCCTGTGGATTGGCTGGAAGGGCGGGATTAGCCGGAAGGGCCAGGATGGCTGTGCCCAAAACGGCCCCGGCCAGAGCGGCGATGCGCAAAGCGGCAACGGCGAGGTTAAGGCTGCCCTGGCTTTTCAAAGAGCCAATTTCAGCTTCCAGATTTTTTTCAATCAGCTTTTGGGTCAAGGTGAAATTTTCTTTATTTAACAGTTCTTCGTCTAAAAGCAGCCGGTTTAAAATTGAGGTCAAACGGCTTAAAAGATGGCGGACGGGGCCTGTGAATTCTGTTCTGGAAACAAAGCTGTGGGCGGAAATTTTTTCGACCATTGTTTTTCTCCTTAGACGTAAAAATCAATTAAATTAAGTTCAATTAAAGAGCTTAAAGACTTCTGGCTATTTTTTTGAAAAAGGACCAGGCTTTTCAGGGTTTCGTTTTGCAGGGTGAAACCGGAAAAAAGCCCTGTTTTTTCTTGTTCGGCCTGTTTTAGTTCGGCTTCAGTTTTTAAAACGGCGCGAGTGCTCAGGTCTTTGCCGGCGCTTGGCTGCTGACGAGCAAAGC
>JBAZHS010000063.1:0-1761 GCA_041652275.1 Parachlamydiales bacterium | reverse complement strand
TCAGGTCTTTGCCGGCGCTGGCGGCTGTATTGACAACCGAAGCTGTGCTCAGGACAATGGCAGGTAAAAGCCGTCCGGCCAGATTGACCGCTCCTGAAGCGAAGCCGCCGGCAAGGGCCGCTGCTGAAGAAGCGGTGGTAAGGGCGGTTTCCAGATGGCTGCTGTATTTTTTGATCTTTTCCGGATCATCTGTAAACCGGGAAACGACCCAGCGCCAGCCTTTGAGGTCGCCCATGATTCTTCCGGTTATGCCGCAGGCTCCCGAGGCGATTAAAATCGTTGCGGCAACCGGCGCCGTGGTTGCTATGGAAGCTCCGATCACAACGCCTGCGGCCAGCGAGCCGTAAGCGGCAACCGAGCTAACGGCGCTCCAGGTTTTCAAACTTTCAGCCGTTTGGGCTTTTTTTTCAACCAGCTGCTTTTGTTTTGCGCTGATTTCCCTTTGCCTATCCTGAATTTTGAAAGCTTTTTCTTCGAAAAGCTCTGTTTCCGTTTTTCCCAGATCTTCAAAAAACAGATTCAGCTCTAAAAGCCGCCGGAGCGGATCCGGCTGGGCAGCTTTGGAAAGGGAACCGCAGTCCGATCCCAGGCCCAAAGGGGCGGTTTTTTTTAAAGCCCGGGAAGGCGTAGAAGAAATCAGGCGGGGGGCTGCGTTGGCAGGCAGAACTTTGCTTAAAGCCATAAATTTATCCGGTTTAGTTTTTGATCCGGCCTAAAACTTTTTCGATAAAACGGGAAAAAGATTCAATGACTTTTTGAGTGATTTCCAAGATCATTTTCTGGTCCCGGTTCTGGTCTTCGATTTTTTGGTATTGGTCTTTGACCTTGAAACGAATTTCTTCTAGTTCGAGGTCGACCTGTTTTTCCAGTCCTTCCGCTGTTTCGGCTGGTTTGAAAGCAATCCCGCGCCCTTGGAGCGCTGCGATCTCTTCTTGGATGTCCCGGGAGAGTTTTTTACCTTCCGAAGCAATCAGTTCTTTTTTAAGTTTTAAAAGCCGTTTTTGCGTTTCTCCGTCCTGTTCCAAATCCTGGATCCGCTTATAGGTGTTGGCCGAGATCCGCTCCTGGGTGGAAATGGCCAGTTTAACAAATTCCCAGGTTAAATTAACTGGCGGTTTCTTGTCTGGCTGAGAATTATTTTTGATTTCCGGTACAAGCGCTTCCAAAGCTTTGTTTCGGATCTTTTTTTCAAGCTCACCGGAATCTTTTAAGGTTTTTGGTAAAAAAATCTTTTCAGGTTTTTTTACCGGCAGGATTTGAGCGGTCATTTTTCACCTTATTTTATTTTTTTTCTCGGAAACAGTATAAAAAAAATCTTCCTAAAAAGAAAGTTCTAATTAAATTCTTTAAAACCGGCTTCCAGGAACGGACAAAGTTTTTATTTATGGCAGCGGTTCAATTTTTATTTATTTTTTAGGGGGGTAGCAGCAATGCTTTTAGATGGCAAGCGGAGTTTTTTAGCGGTGTTGTTTTAAAATTTTTTTTTACAAAAAACGGCCCAAGCTGTACAGATTTTTTTTACGGTTGTTTTTTTAGGCCGGTTTAAAGCAGACGTAAAAAACAGCTGGTTTTTATGTAAGATGTTCATTGCTAGGGCGTTAGTTGGTTTATTTCTAGTTGGTGTATTTTTTATATTGTTGTTTTAAGTAATTTTTATAAACATTATTTAAAATTTAACTATGTTTTGTTTTAATTTATTTTAATTCTAATAATCTATATAATAATTGTTAAACAAATACGGTGGTTTTATGGCAGTGTCTA
>JBAZHS010000062.1:4709-7156 GCA_041652275.1 Parachlamydiales bacterium | reverse complement strand
GCCTGGCGATTGACCTGGTCTCCAGCACCATCCTGGGCTTTCAAATGCTTTCCGGCCTTTTGGCCGCCCTGCTTTTTTTTCCGCAAAAACGATTTTTTCACACAACCGCCTTCAGCCTTTTTCTTTTAACCTTTTTAGTTTCCGTTTTTTTAACCCTGGCTTCTTCGTTTTTTTTATTTCTTTTTGAAAGCGGCTTTGCCCTGACCTGGCATTTTTTATTTTTCGATCTGTTCCTGCTGCCTTTTTTAGACGCCTTTTTCGCCCTCGCGGCTTTCGCCCTGCCCCTTGCCTTTTCGCTGTCTTTGAAAAAAAAACTAAAAAACTGCAAAGAAGCCCGGCTGGCTCAAGCTGAAGCAGCCAAAGAACAACAAGCCCTCCCATCCCAGGAAAAACCCTTCAACAGCCCATCCCAAAATTGGGAAGAAAATTAAAAAAAATTTTAGATTCCAAAAAAGCGTGCAACCCTAATTTTACAGGAGAATCCCATGCCCCAGTTTTCCCAAAGGCTGCTGAAAGCGCAAAGCATTGTTCTCGAAGCCGGCAAAATCTTAAAAACGGGTTTTTTAAAACCCCTGAAAAGCCGCAATAAAGCCGGCGTCCACAACCTGGTCACCGCGTATGACCTGAAAGTCGAAAAATTCATTCTTTCAGCTTTAAAAAAACTTTATCCGAACGATCTTTTTATTGCCGAAGAAACGGGCTTCTGCCCGATCGATACAAAAAAAACCAGCTGGATTTTGGATCCTTTAGACGGCACCGTCAATTTCGTCCACGGCCTGCCTTTTTTCAACATTTCTTTGGCCGCCCGAGACAAAGAAGAACTTGTCTTGGCCATTGTCTTTGCTCCGGTATTAAACGAACTTTTTGTCGCTGAAAAAGGCCGGGGGGCCTTTTTCAACCAAAAGCGAATCCAGGTTTCCAAATGCGCTAAAATAGAAAAAGCTTTTTTAGCCACCGGCTTTCCCTACCATAGCCGTGAAAATCCCGAAAATTGCCTGGAGCGTTTTTACAACTTGGCTCAAAGAGGCCTGCCCATCCGCCGCCTCGGCGCAGCGGCTTTGGACCTTTGCTATGTGGCCTGCGGTAAATTCGACGCCTTTTGGGAAACCGGCCTGGGCCCCTGGGACTGCGCCGCCGGAGCTTTGCTGATCGAAGAAGCCAACGGCAAGGTCAGCAACTGGAAAGGAGAAAAGTGGCAGATCGGCGCTTACAATACAATTTTAGCTTCCAACGGCCTTTTGCAAAAGCAGATGGTCCAGGCGCTCCAAGCCACTCAAACGAACCAAGCCGGTTTGTAAAAAACTAATTTTGGCTTCTTTTTATCTGTTTGGCTATAAAGAAAATAAGCTTTATAATGGATTTTATGACAATTATCGACGGAAAAAAAGTTGCCGACACTCTTTTGGCCGAGCTGAAAGAAAAAATCAAAAAGCTCGAAACCAAACCGGTTTTAGCCGTTCTTCTCGTCGGCCGGGACGAGCCTTCCAGAATTTATGTCGAAAATAAAAAAAAGGCCTGCCAAAAAATCGGCATCGGCTCGAAAGTGCTTTTTTTTGAAGAAACCACCTCCGAGCAGACGCTGGTAAAAGAAATTGAGCTTTTAAACCAAGACCCTTCGGTCAGCGGTATTTTAATCCAGCTTCCCCTGCCCGGATCAATTCAGGCCCGTAAACTGATTGAGCGTTTAGACCCGAAAAAAGATGTCGACGGCCTGCACCCCTGCAACCTGGGAGCGCTTTTAAAAGAAGAAGCCGGGCTCTTTCCCTGTACGCCCCTGGGCATCCGGACCCTTTTGGAAAGGGAAAAGATCGCACTCGAAGGCCAGGAAGCAGTCATTGTCGGCAGAAGCGCTTTGGTCGGCAAGCCACTTTCAATCATGCTTCTTAACGCCAATGCCACCGTAACCATCGCCCACTCCAAAACACCCGATCTGGCCAAAATCACCCAAAGGGCGGATCTTTTAATTTCCGCTGTCGGCAAACCCGGCCTGATCACTAAAGCAATGGTCAAAAAAAACGCCGTTGTAATCGATGTCGGCATCAGCCGCCGCCAGGGACGGATCACCGGCGACTGCTGCTTTGAAGAGCTCTTGCCCCATGTTTCCAGAATCACACCGGTGCCGGGCGGAATCGGCCCGATGACCATCGCCCTTTTAATGCAAAATACCTACCAAGCTTTCTGTCTGCAGCAACAAAACCATTTGACCCCCAAAAACACATGAAATTCCCCCAAAGAAAAAAATCAAAACCATCTTTCAGGAACCGCAACCAAAAACCCAAAAGCAAAAAAACCACAGTGCTTAACGGCCGGATCAGCGTCTCTTTCCGCGGCTTTGGTTTTTTTACCCCTCAAGCTGGTTTCGATCAGGATGTCTTCATTCCAAAAAAACATCTTTTGGGAGCTGTCGACGGCGACGAAGTGGCCGTCGAGCTTTTAGAGCCCTTTTC
>JBAZHS010000062.1:0-4699 GCA_041652275.1 Parachlamydiales bacterium | reverse complement strand
CCGCCAAAGGCCCGGAAGGGCAGGTAGTAAAAATCCTGAAAAGAGCCCATGCCACCTTGGTCGGCATTATTATTTCGGCTGAAAACAATTATTATCTGGCCTTTATCCCGCTTCTGGGTAAAAACAAACCGGCTGAAGTTTTCAGCCCCGAAAAACTGCAAATCGGCGAAAGGGTTTTAGTTCACGTCTCCGATTGGAAAAAAGCCAGCGAGCCCTTAAAAGCCCAGCTTAAAGAAAAACTGGGCCACATTGACAATGCCGCCGCGGACATAAAAACGGCCATTGCCGAATTCAACCTGGCAAACGATTTTTCTCAGGAAGCACTGCAGGAAGCCGGCGCTTTTAAAGAGGAAACCATTCAAAACGCCCTCGAAGGGCGCGAAGACTATAGCCGGCTTAACACCATTACAATTGATCCCGCCACAGCCAAAGACTTCGACGACGCCCTTTCTTTATCCAAAGACGCCAAGGGCCATTTTCATTTAGGGGTCCACATTGCCGATGTCGCTTACTTTGTCCGGCCCTCTTCGCCTCTGGACCTTGAAGCTGTCAAACGCTCGAATTCAACCTATTTCCCCGGTTTTTGCCTGCCCATGCTGCCCAAAACGCTTTCAGACAATTTATGTTCCTTAAAACCAGACCTTGTGCGGCTGACGGTCTCGGTAATGATGGAATTCGACCCCCAGGGCCAGCTGATCGATTACCAGATCAAGCGCTCTTTTATCCGAAACAAACGCCGTTTCAGCTATGAAGAGGCAATGCAGGTCATCGACAAAAAAACCGCATCGCCGTTTCAAGAAGAGCTCCAGCAAATGGCCGAGCTTTGCCAGCTCCTAAAAAAAGAGCGCAGCCAGCGCGGCTCCATTGATTTTTCCTTGCCATCAAGCGAACTTATTGTCGATGAAAACGGCGAGCCTACCGCCATTAAAATTGTTACCTATGACCTCTCCCACCAGCTCGTCGAAGAGTTTATGCTGAAGGCCAACGAGCTCGTGGCCGACAATTTAAGCCGGCGTCAGAAAAAGCTGATTTACCGGGTCCATGAAGCGCCCGACGCAGAAGCTGCTGAAGATTTTTTTGATCTGGCCCGCAGTTTGCATTTCACCCTGCCCCCAAACCCAACCCAGGAAGAGATCCAAAAGCTGTTTTTAAAAGCCAAAGATTCCCCTTTTGCCGGCCGGCTGGCAATCGGTTTTATCCGCAGCATGAAACTGGCCCTTTATTCCCAAGATAATTTGGGCCATTACGGCCTGGCTTTGGAGCACTACTGCCATTTCACGAGCCCGATCCGCCGTTACAGCGATTTAATTGCCGTCAGGCTGCTTTTTGACGAAGAAGGTAAAATCGACCTGGAGGCCATCGCTGAAAAATGCTCTTTCAGCGAACGCAAAAGCTTTAAAGCCGAAATGGCGGTCCTTAACTTAAAAAAACTGCGCCTTTTAAAACGGTTTCATTTAGAAAATTCCAAACGCCTTTATCCGGCAATAATCACCAAAATCAAACCCTATTTTCTTTTCTTCGAGCTGAAAGAGCTGGCGTTTGAGGGCTCTTTGCACCTTTCGGAACTGAACGATGACTTTTATCTTTACCACCTCGATGAGCTTAAACTGGTCGGACAACATACCCGGCGCTCTTTTCAGGCCGGCGATGAAATTGGGCTGATGATCCAAAAAGTCGATTTATCTTTCTTGGAAGCACAATGGAAAATCCAGCCTCCGCCAAAACCGGCTTCGATCTAAAAGCTGCGGTTTTAAAAACCAAAGCCAAACGGCTGAAGCTGTCTTTTTTTCAAAAAGACAACACCCTGCAGATTGCCAAAGAGCTGCTCGGCCAACGGCTTTGCACCCGGATAGACGGCGTTTTAACCTCAGGCCTGATCGTGGAAACAGAGGCCTACTTCGGCATCAAGGACCGGGCTTCCCACGCTTTTGCCGGCCGCCGAACAAAAAGAAACGCAGCCATGTACCAGGCCGGCGGCCTCGCCTACATCTACCTTTGCTACGGAATGTACCCGCTGCTTAATATTGTCACCGGCCTAAAAGAACAGCCAAATGCGGTTTTAATCCGCGCCCTTGAGCCCGAAACCGGCCTTAAAGCCATGTTCCAAAGAAGAAGGCTTTCTTGGCAAACGCCGCCCCCTTTCCGGCTGACAAACGGGCCGGGAGCTTTGGCCATCGCCCTAGGCTTGAAGCCAAAGCACAACCAAACCAGCCTGCTCGGCCCGCTGCTTTGGCTGGAAGAGACAGGCCGGAGTTTAACGGACGAAGAAATTGATTTCTCGCCAAGAGTCGGCGTGGCTTACGCCGGTCAAGACGCGCTCCGGCCCTATCGTTTTCAAATCAAAAAGAATCCCTGGATTTCTCCGGCCAAAACCAATTACGGATCGATCGCGCCGGAGCTTGGCGTCAAAAGCCAAAAATACCGGTCCGAAAAAAGCTGATCCAAAAACATGTTAGAAAACCATAAAACATATTCTAAAGAATTCGCCTTAAAGCGTACAAAAAAAACTTTCCCGTTTAAAGCATCCAAAAAAGAAAAAAACCTTCCCGTCCATTTCCCGAACCGGGTTTTTCCATCCGGCCGCCCGCCCTGGTTCGAAAAGCAGATTTTAGCAGCGGGTTTTTGGAAAAAATGAAAAAATAGTCCCAAATTAATTTCTCTTGCCTATAATGACTTTCAAGGCGGTTTAATCAGTGAAAAAGTCCTTCATTACCGGGCTTGTGATCCTTTTACCCTCGGCCATCAGCCTGTGGATCATTTCTTTGACGGTGCATTTTTTAACCAGGCCCTTTGCCGGACTGGCCGCCAAATTCCTTTCCCGCTTTAACATCCAGAACTTGAGTTTCGGCTTTTTCTCCCACGAAGAGGTTTTATACCATGGCTGTCAGGTCATGATCCTTCTAGCCCTGCTTTTTATAACCCTCTTTTTAGGCTTTCTGGCCCAAACTTTTTTCTTAAATTCAATGTTGAATCTGGGCAGTTTCCTTTTGCAAAAAATTCCACTCATCAACAAGTTTTATAAAACTTCGAAAGAAATTATCAAAGGCCTTCTTTTAACCGAAAAAAACGCTTTCCGCCAGGTTGTCCTGGTTCCTTTTCCGTACGCCGAAACATATGCCTTCGGCCTGATTGCCGGAAACGCCCCCAAAAACCACACGGACCTACAGGATGATCTTGTTTCCGTCTTGGTGCCGACTACCCCTAACCCGACCACGGGTTTTCTTTTGCTTTTCAAAAAAAGCGAGCTTATCCCCGTTGATCTGAAAACCGAAGAGGTCATTAAATATATTGTTTCTTGCGGAGTTATGCTCCCCAAAGGAAAACCCCAATGAAAAAATATTTCCTCACCGGGCTGATGATCCTGCTGCCGATTGCTTTAACCTTAATGGTGCTCTCATTTTTTTTTCATTTTTTTTCTTCGCCCTTTTTAGGCCTGACAAGCTCGCTTTTAAGCTCGCTTAACCTCAACTGGCCCAAGCCGCTGATTGTTTTTGCGGCCCGGATCATTGTTTTAACCCTTTTTCTGGCGGCGATTCTTTTTTTGGGCATCTTGGGCCGGCTTTTTATTTTCAAAAGCCTCATTGGAGCTGCCAACAAACTGTTTTTAAAAATCCCCTTTTTCCGCGGCATCTACCATACGGTCCAGGACCTGGCCGATTCTTTTTTATCAAAAGATAAAAAAGCCTTTAAATATGCTGTTAAAATTCCCTTCCCTTCGGAAAAAAGTTTCTCGGTCGGCTTTGTCTCGGGAGAAGTCCCCCTGGAATGCCATAAGCATTTTACCGAGCCGATGGAGCCGGTTTTTCTTCCGGCCTCCCCCTACCCGATTACCGGCTTTATCTTTTTTGTGCCCAAAAGGCTGATCGAAAACCTTGACCTAACCCGCGAAGAAGCGGTAGAGTTCATTATTTCCAGCGGCATGGTCACGCCCCACAGACCGAAAAACGCTGCGCCGGAAAAAAAATAAACCGGCCTAAAACCCTTTGGCAAATAGCCAGAATTGGTGTATAAACACGGAAAAATTTATAATTTTAATTTTTTATGAAAGTAGTTTTTTATAACATCCGCAAAAGCGCCGACAAGCTTTCCCGGCTGGTAAAATGCGCCAAAGAGCATTTTGAAAGTCAAAAAGCCCTGCTGTTTTTGGTTCCTGATAAAAAAAGCGAGCTTTTTCTAGACCAGCTGCTCTGGCAAAACGCCGCCTTTTTACCGCATGCCGCCGCCGAGGAAGCTTCTTCAGAGCTGCTCGTGATCTCGCAGAAAAAAGAGCTCCTGCACCTGGCAAAACATATTTTTAACCTAACTTTTGAACCGCTGAGCGTCAATGAAAAAGAAGTGCAGGTGATCTACGAGTTCGACGACGGCTCGGACCTGAAAAAAAAGCAGCTTTCCAAAAAAAAATTTATTTTTTACCACCAACTCAAAATACCGATCGAAGCCAAAAGTTAAAGCAATCCCGGCCTTTTTTTATCCAGACCGGTTTTTATCCGATAACAACCGCATTTTTGAAATGATCGCAAAAGCAACGCAGCCCCGGCCGGCGCTTTTTTCAAATTTTAAGTTTAAAAAGCCGTCCGAAGCGCCAAACCAAGCCGGTTCTCCAGTTTTTCTTTTAAAAACCAGACGCCCGAGGACAAAACCGGGTTAAAAAGACAAAAAAGTTGTCTTATTATTTTTTTTTATCTATAATTTTGCCCAT
>JBAZHS010000061.1:0-7336 GCA_041652275.1 Parachlamydiales bacterium | reverse complement strand
GGCACCATCGACTCGCTCAATGTGGCCGCCGCCGGAGCGATTTTAATGTACGCCTTAAAACCCCTACCGTAAAAAATGAATTTTTTACTGGCAAAATACCTCGGAATTAAACCAAAAAAAAAAAAATAATTTTACCGGGTCTGAAAAACCGGACGAACAGTCAATCAGCGCTTTACAGAATAAAACTCAAACGGCCGGGATTAAAGGCAGGCCGGCGGAAAAAAACTTTAGGCAAAAATAAAAAACCCCAAAAACTTAACCACAAGGTAACACCATGGACCACATTGCTTCTTTGCACGCTTTGGAAATTCTCGATTCCAGGGGCACGCCCACTTTAGAGGTAATCTTAAAAACCAAAAAGGGGCTGACAGCCTCGGCTAAAATCCCTTCCGGCGCTTCCAAGGGCGAAAAAGAGGCCTGCGAACTTCGGGACGAAGACCAAAAACGCTATCTGGGCAAGGGGGTCTTAAAAGCCGTGGCCAATGTCAACGGCTCTTTAAACCATCTTTTGAAAGGCTGCCGGCTGGAGCAAAAAAAAATCGACGAAATGATGATCAAGGCCGATGGCACCGAGAACAAAACCAACTTCGGAGCAAATGCCATTTTAGGAGTCTCGCTGGCCGCCGCCCGAGCTTTGGCCCTGTCCGCCAAAGAACCGCTTTTCCGCCACTTAAGAAAACAAAAAAAATACCTTCTGCCCCAACCCATGATGAACATCATCAACGGCGGCGTGCATGCCGACAGTTCTTTGGAAATCCAGGAGTTTATGATCTGCCCGATCGCTTCTTCTTTCAAAGAAAAGCTGCGCATCGGCGTCGAAGTGTT
Organism: Parachlamydiales bacterium; assembly: GCA_041652275.1. Taxonomy (GTDB): domain Bacteria; phylum Chlamydiota; class Chlamydiia; order Chlamydiales; family SM23-39; genus JBAZHS01. The sequence continues at coordinate 6,511 of JBAZHS010000061.1, read as the reverse complement.
CTGGGGGCGGAAAGCCATTTGAAAAGCCAAGGGCCTGGCCACCTCGGTAGGCGACGAAGGCGGCTTTGCCCCCAACCTTAAAGACGAAGAAGAAGCGCTGATCCTGATCTGCCAGGCGATCGAAAAAGCCGGCTTTAAATTAAAAAAAGAAGTGGCCATCGCCCTGGACGTCGCCGCTTCTTCTTTTTATGAAGCTAAAACCCAAAAATACATCGAAATTAAAAAGCAGTCCAAAGGCCTGCCCTATCAGGAGCGCAGCTCCCAGGAGCAGATCGACTACCTGGCCAGCCTGGCTAGGAACTTTCCGATCATTTCGATTGAAGACGGCCTGGCCGAAAACGACTGGGAAGGCTGGAGGGCCCTTACCAAAAAGCTTTCGAATCTGGAAATTGTCGGCGACGACATTTTCGTTACCAACCCCAAGATCCTTAAAGAAGGCATCAAAAAGAAAGTAGCCAACGCCATTTTAATCAAGCCCAACCAGATCGGCACTTTAAGCGAAACGCTGGAAACCATCGATCTGGCGCATAAAAACCATTACCGGACGGTAATTTCACACCGATCCGGCGAAACGGAAGACTCTTTTATTGCGGATTTGGCCGTCGCCACCAATGCCGGACAGATCAAGACCGGCTCGCTTTCCCGCTCGGAAAGGATCTGCAAATATAACCGCCTTCTGGAAATTGAGAATTTTTTACTTTGAGCTTTTTGCCCTCAGACGGCAAAGAAATAAAAAAAACGGCCCTTTTCCCGCTGCCGGCGCCAAAAGGTTTCTGCTGCCGAAACCAACAAAGACGGTTCAGGGCCATCCGGACTTGCGTTTGCAAAGACCAATTAACCGGTTTTGTTACTTTTTAAATTTATTTTTTTACTTTTTACTTGGAGAAAATCAAAAGTTTAAATCATAATTTCTTTAAAAAGGCACTTATGCCCAGATTATTTTTATCCTGTTTTTGCCTTGTTTTTTTGACTCTGGCCTTCGCCAAAGAAAAAAACTCTGCTTTTCCCCATTCCGCCAAAAGCCTCGAAGCTAAAAGCGCTTCCCAACCGGAAGAGAAAAAAAATAAAATCAAAAAAAATGCTAAAAAGAAAAAAAAAGCCCTTCAAAAAACCAAACTAAAAAAAGAAAACCGCCACCCTCTTTCCTATTCCAATCCGGCCATCGTCGGACCTTTTTTTGAAGCTGCGCTTTTATACGCCAAGCCCGCACTGCCCAATTTTTTACCGGCCAAGGTCAACCTGAACGCCGACCCGACCAATTTAAAACAAAAAGAAGAAAGGCCCGCTTTTAACTGGGAAGTCGGCTGGCTGGCCGGCCTTGGGATCAATTTAAATCACGCCCATATGGACCTGACGGCGTACTGGACCTCCTTGAGCGGCAAAGCTTCCCAGACCCTGGAAAGCACCGATTACGGAATCCAAACCTACATCCATTTTGACGAAACCGACCTGGGAGTTCCTGTTATGGTCAATTACGCGCTTGCTTATTCCAAATTTCATCTCAACAGCGTGGATCTGGAACTGGGCAAAAGTCTTTATGCCGGCGCTTTTTTTGCCCTCAGGCCGGCTCTCGGCGTCCGCTGGGTCCTGCTGGAAGAAGAATTTTTTGCTTTCGCTAAAAATGCACTTAACGCCGAAAGTTTTCCCAAATACCTGCAGCTGCCCTACCGCTACCACGGCGTCGGCCTGAGCTTTTCTTTAAAGAACAATTTTCATTTCACCCGCCATTTTTGCTTTATCGCCGACGGCGCAGCCGCACTGTTATACGGCCAGACCAAAAGCACCCAGATCACTGTTCAGGATGTCGGCCATCTGGACCAGGAAAAAAAGACCCAGGAAAACGGCTGCGGCTGGTTTTTAAAGCCCTATGTTAAAATCTTCGCCGGCTTTGCCTGCGGCGGCACCTTTTACCACAAAGAAGGCCGGGACCGCCTCTTTTTGGGCTCCCGGCTGGGCTATTTCTTCGAAGGCTACTTTGATCTAAACTCTTCGATTTCCACGCTCAATTCCATCAACAGCACTCTGGAGATCTCCGGCTTTCTGGCTTCCCTCAGATTTGAGTTCTAAAAAGCCGGTTAATTTAAAAAGACGCCTGTTTAAAAAACCTCTTGCACACAGCTAAAGTTCCTTAGTGAAAAAAAAACCGTTGCCTTGTTTAAAAAAAAGACAAAATTTCTTCCAGGAAAAACACACAAAGAAATTATATAATTTTAATGCGTCAGCCCTGTACCGCAGTCCTAAAGAACTGGGTTTTACGGCGCCGTTGATAAATTCGCTGATCGAAAAACTTAAGAATAGAATTCTTCGGCCTTGTCCAGCCAGCTTTCCCGGCCGATCGTCGTCGCCTTCCCGTGACCTGGAAAAACCTTCGTTTCCTGCGGCAGCCGGGAAAGTTTTTTCAAAGAAGGCCACATCTTTTCCGGCTGTGAAGTCGGCAGGTTAAGGCTACCCATAGTTCCCTGAAAAAGGGTATCTCCCGAAAACAGGATTTTTTCTTTTTCCCCAAAATAACAGACCGAGCCGGGCGTATGTCCGGGAGTGTGGAGCACCTGCAACACGATCTCTCCGATCCGGATCAGCTCGCCGTCTTTGACCAGATGGTCGGCCTTGACAGCTTCAATCGCAAAAATTAGGGGCAGCCGGTCAGAGCCGGGCTCTTCCAAATTACCCAAATCCAGCGGGTGGATATAAATCGGGGCCGGAAGGCTTTTTTTTAGATCAGCCGCACCGGCAATATGGTCCCAGTGCGAATGGGTCAGCAAAATCGCTTTCAGCTGTAAATGCTTTTTTTTCAGGTAGGGAACCACCACTTCCTCCGAACCGAAAGAAGGGTCGATCACCGCCGCCTCATGGGTTTTTTCTGAAGCAATGACAATGGTATTATTTCCCAGAGGCCCCAAAAGAAAAATTTCTATCAGCATAGAAAATGAGAGAAAATGCGCACCGGAGAGGATTCGAACCTCTAACCCCCTGGTCCGTAGCCAGGTACTCTATCCGTTGAGCTACCGGTGCTTTTGCAAATATCATCTTACATATCAGGCTTTTGAGCAAGTTTTTTAGCGCTAAAAACCGGTTTTCGGCTCTTTAAAAAACCCTTTCCAGCCCTTTTTTCAAACTTTTTTTTAATCATCCAAAAGCCTTTTAGAAACATCTTTATTAAAAAAAATCCGAAAACCCGGTCTACCGTTTTTTTGTTTTTAAAAAAAACTGGTTCCCCGGCTTTTTTTTACCCAGTCGAGAACCTCTTTGGAAGAGAGGAAATGCAAATTAGGAATCTCTTTTAAAGCTTCCTCGCTTTCCGAAAATTTAGGGTTTAAATCGATCGGATAAAAAGGCTCCACCGTCTCAAACTCGTAGCCATGGACAAAATCCCGGCCCTGGAAAGCCGTTAAAAACTCTTTTTCCACCAAAAGCTCCCAGTTACAGTCCTGCCGGTGCCCCCAGCTTCGGACTTTTTTGAGCATCTGCTCTTTGGTGCGCACCCAGCTGTAATGGTGCAACAGGGGCCGTCTTGCAAAAATTACTTGTCTTTTTTTAGCGCCCCGGGCCTTTTCAAAAAGGGCCTCCCTTTCATTTTTTTGCAAAAGCGCTTTTAAGCGCAGTTGGCCGTTTTTCAGCAAAACCGCCGAGTCTTCCCAGGTTTTAGCCCGATAGCAGCTTTCCCGAAAATACCAGTAATTGGCCGGCCGCAGGGCAGCGTAGTTTTTATACTCGCAAGTATCCAGCCATTGTTTAAACTGCCGACCCTCAGCAATCTCGTCGGCGTCCAAAAAAAGCGTATATTCAATCCCTTTCGGTAAAAGGACATAGCCCAAGAGCCGGGACAGCGAATGCCAAAAATTCGCCGAACCAATTTGCTGAAAACTTTTTTCTTTGCCCATCCGTTCTGCTATATATGGATAAAGCCAGAACTGCACCGTGGGGTAAGCTAAGGCCAGCTTTTTTAAAACTTCCAGGTTTTCCTTCGAGCCGTCAAAAAAATGATCCGCCGCCACCACCTGCACAAAAGCAGAAAACTTCAAAGCCTCCGTTAAACAGGGCCCAAGAAAAGGGGCTTCGTTAGAGCAAAAATTAACCACTGTCGCTAAAGAATGTCCGGACATATTTTTTAAAAAAGTTTTTTAAGACCGCTTTTTACCGTTTTACCTGTCCGCTCACAAGCTTAAAGCGTCTTTCAAAGTTTTTTCTTTTTAAAGATACCCCCTCAGCCAAAAGACTTAAAGCCTAAAGCTGTTTTTTTTAAGCCAAAAGCTAAAATCCAGGCGCTTTTTTACCGTTAAGCAGCGCTCTGAAAAAGCAAATAAAAAACATAGCCTTTAAAACCCTTTGCAGGTACTCTTTTAAAAAAAACTTTGTACAGCCGAAAAGGCCCGTTTTTAAGTTAAAAGGACAGGTTTATGCGCTTTCTTCTGCTCTTGTTATGTTCCTCGGCTTTTGCCACAACCATTTACCATTATGAAAATTGGCTGGAAGGCAAAAAAAGCCCGCTTACCTGGGAAGTGGACGAGACCAAAGACGGCATCCTGTTAAAAGCCTATGAAAATATCGGCCAGACCACTTTGGAATGCACCCCCGCTTTTGCTCAAATAAACAACTATGTCTTTTCTTCCAAAGACAAAAAATCAAGCTATAGCATCCAGCGCCAGGACAATAAATTGGTCCTGGAAGTGCAAACCAAAAACCGGAACCGCACAACAACCCGTAAAACGGTTTTTAAAATGACGAACCCCTGGGTCCAGCAGTTCGGTTTCGGCTTAAAGCCTTTTATTATTTCTAAAAACAAAAAGCTGGAATTTTGCGTTATCAACACTACTAAGCCGGACTTAATTGAAATGATTGCCAGAAAAAAGGAAAAAATACCTTTGAAAATCAAAGACAAGACCTATCAGGCGCAAAAAGTCGAGGTCACCCTGACCGGATTAAAAAAACTCTTTTGGAAAGCCGCCCTTTGGTTTGATCTGGAAAGTTTCGATATGCTCAAATACGAAGCTGACAGCGGCCCGGCAACGCCGACCACCACCATCCTTTTTATCGGCAAAGAAAAAGCTTCTTTCATGGATGTTTTCAAGAAAAAATAACTTTCCGCGGGGTAGGCCCAAACAACTTCAAATCAGAAATGGGGCCAGCTCTTCAAAATCTAATCCGTTTTGAATTCGACCTTCCGTTAAAACTTTCGATAAAAAAACCAAGGTAAAAACAGTTAAAAAACCATTCTTGCCTTGGCTGATCTTTTGGGCTTTCAAATTAAAAAACCGGCTTTTTAAAAACCTCCGCCCAAATCCATGCCGCCCATACCGCCTCCAAAGCCGCCCATGCCCCCCATTCCACCTCCAAAGCCTCCCATTCCTCCCATGCCGCCCATTTCATTCATCATGGGGGCCTCGGCTTTCTTGCTCTCAGGCTTATCGGTAATCAAAACCGCAGCCGAAAGCAGCATGGACGCAACCGAGACCGCATTTTGCAAAGCGCTTTTCACAACCAGAACCGGATCAATAATACCCGCTTTGATCAGATCTTTTTCAAACTCGTCTTTTAAGGCGTTGTAGCCAAAAGCGCCTTGAGCTTCAAAAACCTTCTGGGCCACCACTTCGCCCTGCCTTCCTGCATTGGAAGCAATCAGCTCCAAAGGCTTAAAGCAGGCTTTTCTGACGATCTCAAAACCCGCTTTTTCATCCATTTCAAGCTCAGGGCTCTGCTTTTTTACAGCTCTTAACAAGGCCACGCCGCCACCGGCGACAACCCCTTGCAGAACCGCTGCTTTAGTTGCCCGCAGGGCATTTTCAAAAAGCTCTTTTTTTATTTTCAGCTCCGTTTCGGAAAATGCTCCGACAGAAATTACCGCCACGCCGTTGGAAAGCCGGGCAATTCGTTTTTCCAGCTCAGCTTTTTCCGCTTCAGTTTCAGCTTTTTGCAGTCTTGTTTTTAAAATTTGCAGGCTGGCTTTGATTTTCTTGGCCTGTCCCAGGCCTCCGACTACCATCGTCTTGTCTTTAAAGACCGAAATCTTGCCAGCCCGGCCAAAATGTCCTTTTTTCAGTTTTTTCAAATCAAGGCCGGCTTCTTCAAAAAAGATCTCGGCCCCGGTTAAAACCGCCAGGTCTTCTAAAAAGGCCCTGCGCTCTTCTCCAAAAGCGGGCGCCTTAATAGCCGAAAGGGGCAAAGCGCCTTTGACTTTATTTAAAACCAGCGTATTCAAGGCTTCCGCTTCAATTTCCCCGGCCACAATTAAAAGCGGAGCGGCTTCGCCGTCAAAAGCTGCTTCTAAGATCTTGACAACCTCTTGCGCCGAAGAAAGCTTTTTGTCGGTAATAAAAATTAGGCCTTTTTCCATTTCCGTGCTCATTTTCTCCGGAAAAGTCACAAAATAGGGCGAAAGATAGCCGGAGCCAAGCTCCAGGCCTTCTTGCAAATCCAGGGTGGTCTCTGTTCCTTTCGCCTCGGCAATCGTAATCGCCCCGTCTTTACCGGCTTTTTCCATTGCTTCGGCAATCAAATCGCCAACCGCTTCATC
>JBAZHS010000060.1:0-7466 GCA_041652275.1 Parachlamydiales bacterium | reverse complement strand
GGAAAGGTCCGGTCAAAAAGCGCTTTTAGACCGCGAGCTTTTAAAGCAGCAAAGGCTGATCTTGAAAAACACCAAGGCCCTGCCCGAAGAAAAAGCGGAGAAGCTGAAACTTTTGGAAAGCCAGAAAAACGAAGTGCGCCTGGGCCTGGCGCTTGAAGAGGGCAAAGTCAACTATAATCCGTCGCCCCTGCAGCTTTTTTTCGGGGTCCTCAAGGATATGTACCAAACCTTTTCGGCGCTTTTTTCCGGCAAGGTCCATCCCAAATGGATGATGGGCCCCGTGGGGATTGTGCAGGTGATGCAGTCCAGCTGGCAGCTGGGCTTTTTTGAGGCGCTCTACTGGCTGGGCTTTATCAGTTTGAATTTGGGCATCATCAATCTTTTTCCCCTGCCGGTTTTGGACGGCGGCCATATTCTTTTGGCGGCGGCTGAAGCGGCAAGCGGCAAAAGGCTTAAAGTTAAAATGATGGAAAAGCTGATCATTCCCTTTTTTATTTTGCTGATCCTCTTTTTTCTTTATTTGACTTACAACGATCTTTTGCGGCTTCTGAAAAACTTTTTTTAGCCGTAAAAAGCCATCATTAACCGGGAGGCAAACGATGCCGGAATTGAAAGCATCGCTCAAAAAACTTGATCTGACGGTTGGCGCCTGCCTGGTTTTTGAAAACCGGGTTCTTTTGCTGTTTCATACCAAATTGAAAAAATGGCTTTTTCCCGGCGGCCATATTGAGCCTAACGAGACGCCCGACCAGGCCGTAGTTCGGGAAGTCAAAGAAGAAACCGGACTGGATCTAGAGTTTCTGGAATTTAGCCCGCTTGTCCAGAGAGAAGACGAAATCCAGAAACTGGCTTTGCCTTTCCATGCCAACCAGCATAGTGTCGGCGACCATGAGCACTACTGTGTTTACTATCTGGCCAAAGCGCTTCACCCCCATTTTGTGCAAAACCACGAAAGCCAGGCCTTGAAATGGTTTGGCCGGGAAGATCTGCAAGCTTTTGACGGCCTTTTGCCGAGTGTCCGGCAGATGGCCCTGTTAGCTTTAAAAAAGTCCGGAGCCAAACCGCTTCAGGCTTAGTTTTTTTTTAGACGGGCGGGACCAAAAGTTCTTTTTGTTTGACGAAGTCTTGTTAAGTTTGTTTTTCCCGAGGGCCGGTTTTTAGAAAATGTCTGGAACAAACTTCCGGTTCAAAAAAATTCCGCTTAAAAAAAAACCCGGCTTTTTACCGCCGGGTTTTTTTTAGGTTTTGCTCCGGATTTTTTGTCTTGGAGCTCAAAGGGCCTATTTTTCTTCGCTGTCGATGATTTCGACATCGGCCTCTTCAATATCCGGCTTTTTTTTCGCTTCCGCTTCTTGGGCCGGGCCGTTGGATTGTTGGGCGTTCGGGCCCTGGGCGCCGGCTTGGGCTTTGGCAAGCTCTTCGCCGATTTTCTGCATATGGCTTTGCAGTTCGCCTGTGGCCGCTTTAATGGCCGCACTGTCCTGGCCTTTGAGAGCCTCCTTGAGCTTGTCGATTTTTGTTTGGATCTCGGAGACGACCGGCACTGGCAGCTTGTCTTTAAATTCATTTAAAGACTTTTCCGCCCTAAAGCAAAGCGCATCGGCTTCGTTGCGGATTTCGATCTCCTCTTTTTTCTTTTTGTCTTCGGCAGAATGGATTTCGGCTTCTCTAACTTTCGCTTTGATCTCTTCTTCCGAAAGGCCCGATTTGGCCTCGATTTTGATCTTCTGCTCTTTGCCGGTCTGCTTGTCTTTGGCCGAGACGTGCAGGATGCCGTCGGCATCCAGATCAAAAGCAACTTCGATCTGCGGTATGCCGCGGGGGGCTGGGGGCAGGTCGGTCAGATCAAAGCGCCCGATCTCCTTATTGTCTTTGGCCATCGGCCTTTCGCCCTGCAGGACTACGATAGTAACGGCCGGCTGGTTGTCGGCAGCCGTCGAGAAGACCTGTTTTTTCTGGGTTGGGATCGTTGTGTTGCGCTCGATCAGCGGAGTCATGACGCCGCCGAGGGTTTCGATGCCCAAAGTCAGGGGCACGACATCCAAAAGCAGGATCTCTTTGGAAACATCGCCTTTTAAAACGCCGCCCTGGATGGCTGCGCCGACGGCAACGGCTTCATCGGGATTAATCCCTTTGTTGGGCTCGCGGCCGAAGAGCTCCTTGACTTTTTTAATTACCGAGGGCATCCGGGTCATGCCGCCGACCAAAATTACATCGTCGAGCTGGTCGGGGCTCAGTTTAGCGTCTTTCAGCGCTTTTTTGCAGGGCTCGGATGTGCGGGTGATCAGATCGTCGCAAAGGCTTTCCAGTTTAGCCCTGGTCAGCGTTAGCGAAAGGTGCTTGGGCCCGGAAGCATCCATGGTGATGAAAGGCTGGTTGATTTCTGTTGAAGGCGTTCCCGAGAGCTCGATTTTGGCTTTTTCCGCGGCGTCTTTAAGGCGCTGGAGAGCCATTTTATCTTTGCTCAGATCAATCGAATGCTCTTTTTTGAACTCGTCCAAGATCCACTGCATGATCCTGGAATCGAAGTCATCTCCGCCCAGGTGGGTATCGCCGTTGGTAGAGAGCACTTCAAAAACACCATCGCCGAGCTCGAGAATGGAAATATCGAAAGTACCGCCGCCCAGATCGTAGACGGCAATCTTTTTGTTTTTCTGCTTGTCGTCGCTGTAGCCGTAAGCCAAAGCGGCCGCGGTCGGCTCGGGGATGATCCGTTTGACATCAAGCCCGGCGATCCGTCCGGCGTCTTTGGTCGACTGCCGTTGCGAATCGTTGAAATAAGCGGGAACGGTAATTACAGCCTCGCTGATTTTTTCTCCCAGATAGCTTTCGGCGGTTTCCTTCATTTTGATCAGCACTTGAGCGGCGGCTTCTTCCGGAGTGATTTTTTTGCCGTCGATCTCAAAGACCACCTCTCCGTTGGCGCCCTTGATGACGTGGTAGGGTGTGTGCTTGAGTTCTTCTTGGACCTCGTCGAATTTGCGGCCGATGAAGCGCTTGGTCGAATAGAGGGTTTTTTCGGGGTTGGTGACCGACTGTCTTTTGGCAAGGGTGCCGACCAGGCGGTCTCCGTCTTTATAAGAGATCACCGACGGCGTGGTTCTGGCGCCTTCCTGGTTGGCGATCACAACTGCCGAGCCGCCTTCCATAATGGCGACGCAGGAATTGGTCGTGCCAAGGTCGATACCAATAATTTTACTTTTTTTATTAGAATTGGATTTATTCATGGTTTTCTCCTTGATTTTTTTGATTTAAAGCTGGTTCTTCCGCTGTTTGCAGGCGAGGCCGTTTGGCGACTTTGACTTTAGCGGGCCGGATGGTACGGTTTTCGCTTTTGTAGCCTTTGGCAAACTCTTCCAAGATCATGCCGTCGGGATGCTGGGTTGTCTCGACGATTTCCATGGCCTCATGGTGGCGGGGGTCGAAATGATTGCCTTCGGAATGGAAAGCAACAATGCCGTGATTGTATAAAACATCTTTGAACTGGGTTAAAAGCATCTGGAATCCCGAGGACCATTTTTTGACTTCTTCCGACGAAGAAGCGGCGAATTTCAAAGCATTTTCAAAATTATCTAAAACGGGCAAAAATTCCGCGACGGTATTTTCAATTGAAAAATGAATGGTTTCCTGTTTTTCTTTATAGGACCTTTTGCGGAAATTTTCTAATTCGGCCAGAGCCCTGAGATATTTGTCTTTATAATCGATCTTTTCTGATTGCATTTTTTCATCCGGTTTTTTTTCTGCTTTGGCTTCGGCCTGGTTTTCCGGATTTGGTTTTACGGTCTTTTCGTTTTGCAGTTCGGCGCTTTCAGGCTGGTCTTGTTTCAAAAGCTCTTCTTGAATCTTTTCCATGGGTTTTATTCTCCTGTTTGGCTTTTATCTTCTAATAGAATGGATTCTTTTAAGTTCAGCTCGGCGCCCTGGCTGAAAGGAATTTTAAATTTAACGATCCGCAGGGTCAAAAGGCGCGAGATCTGTTCAGAAAAGGCTTCCAGCTGGTGGAAGAGGCGGGCGTAGTTGGCGCGCTTGGGCACTAAAAGGGCGATTGCTCCCACCGGCAGGTAGCCGACCCGGTAAGCTTTGGCGATGACGGACACTTCTTTAAGATCTTGGGCAAAAGCGCCCAGCTCTTCGCCGATCCAAAGGGTCAGCCGGTTGATTTTCATGCTTTCTTTTAACAGGGCGCCCAGCTGGTTTTGGTCTTCGAACAGACTGAGGATTTTTAAAATTTGTCCGGGCTCTTTAAATTCGCTGGTTTCCAAAAGTTTGGCTAGGCCGGTGCGGTACAGCGGCTCCGGGCGATTTTTATTGTAGCCGGCCATTTGCCGGAGCATGATCTCGGTATAAAACTTATGGGCCAGTTTGTTTAAGCGTTCGTTTTTTTTCTCGTCCAAAAGGCCTTTGCCCATTTTCCAGAGCAGGAATTTTTCAATGTAGGCCAAATCTTTTTCAGTTAATTTTTGCCAAGAAAAGAGGACCTCGGTTTTAATTTCGCCGAAATCGGTAAAAAGCACTGCCAAAATTCTTTCCTGGTCGAGAAAGACCAAACGCAGGCTCTGCACAAAGTCCTGGTCGAAAGAGGGGGTGAGCAAAAAGAGGGCCGAGGCGGTTAAATCGGAGAATTTTTCCGCGCTTTTCTGTAGAAAGCCGATGACCTCCTTATTCGGCAGCTGTTCCTCTTTATTCGGCAGCTCAAGGCCCCGTTTTTCCGTTTTCAGGTTTTGCAGGAGTTCATTGGCATATTCCCGAAAAGCCAGGGTGGTGGGTATTCTGCCGCCCGAGCTGTGCTGCTGTGAAAGCAGGCCCAGTTTTTCAAATTTGGCGAAGTAGTTGCGGATTGTGGCCGAGCTTAAATATTCAAAGCCCTGTTCTTGAAGCGTATGCGATCCGATCGGACGTCCTTCTTTAATATAAAGGTCGATCAGGCCGAGCAAGATGGCCTTTTCGCGTTCTTTTTTGGATCTTTTTTTCTCTTGGTACATAAACTGTTAAAATGGTTTTGCTTAAATTGATAAGACCATCATAGCACAGAGCGTTTGGTTTTTGCAAGAAAATTTAGCACTTAAATACAATGACTGCTTGATTTATTTTTTAAGTATTTGAAAATCAAATATTTTTGTTTTAAAAAAAATTAAAAAAAAAGATTTAAAAAAAACTGCTTTGCAAATTTGCAAAAAAAAGTTAGACTTTTACCCAAGTTTTTCAAAAAAAATTTTTAAACGGAGGACTATATGTCAGTTAGAGCCCCTGATGCAAAAAAAGCCCCTGAAGCTACCACACCAGTGGTTCCAGCGCCCAAAGCGGGAATTTTGCAAAAAATGCATGATTACAACCAAATTTCGGTTTTGAACGTGCCTTATGACAGGTTAAACCAGTTAAGCGGTTTTTTTGGCGGCAAGGCTGCCGGCGCTCATTTAGTTAAAAAAGGCGCTTGCAAAGTAGCGGCTTTGGTTACAGACCTTTTTAAAGTGGTTCTTGGCGGCATTTTTATGCTGCTCGGCGATGTTGCCTCCGGTCTGAAAAATGGCGCTGTTGGTTTAAGGAGCCATGTTTTTACAGCCAAAGTGGCCGCGCCCAAAGAAGATCTTAAGCAAGATCCTGCACCAGAAGCGCCCAGAGCGGTGACTCCCAAAAAAGGCAGGTTCAGTTTAAGAAGAGCTTCTGTGACAGCGGAGCAGCAGCCAGTAGTAGAGTCAGGAAAATAATAACGATTTTGGTTTTTGGATTTTTTAAAAAAGAGCGTAGGTTTTCTGCGCTCTTTTTTTGTTTTTTGGCTTTCTGCCGTTGTCTTGTCTTTTTTGATAGCAATCGATTAAAAAGATCCTTTCAGTTGATTGTTATCGGACAAAAGAACTGGCTTTTTGGGGGTTCGCCGGAAGGAAAAGAAACTGAAGCGGTTATTTTAGAGGCATTAAAAGCGGTGCTAAAAAGCTGTTTTTTGATAAAAAGTCAGAAAATTGATGATTATATCACTCGTTTTTCAACCTTTTATTAATAATTGATTTTTTCGGTTCTTTAAAAACAGAAAAAACCATCGGCGCCGGTAGTTTTTTAAGCCTTCGGCTTTAGAACGGTAATTTCATTTTTCAGATATTTATGCAAAACTTTTGGTATTGCTACTGACCCATCGGCTTGCTGGTTGTTTTCTAAAAGAGCGACCATCAGGCGGGAAGTGGCGACGCCCGAGCCATTGAGAGTATGCACCAGCCGAGGTTTGTCGTTTTTCTTTTTGCAGCGCACTTTAGTTCTTCGGGCCTGGAAATCAGTACAGTTGGAAACGGAAGAAACTTCATAGTAGCGGTTTTGGCCGGGCAGGTAGACTTCAATATCGATGGTTTTAGCTGCGGCAAAAGACATGTCGCCGGTGGTTAAAAGCATGTCGCGGTAATGAATTTCCAGACCTTCGAGAACCTCGTGGGCGGAAGCCAGAAGCTTTTCAAAGGCCTTGTCGCTTTCTTCCGGAAGCGTGAAAGCAAACAATTCGACTTTATTGAACTGGTGCATGCGGATCAGTCCTCTTTCGAGTTTGCCGGCCGCTCCCGCTTCCCTGCGGAAACAGGGAGTATAGGAGACATAGTAGCGCGGCAAGCTTTCTTCTTCGAAGATCTCATCGTAATGCAGTCCGTTGATGGCCGCTTCGGCCGTCGGCAAGAGGTAGAGTTTGTAATCTTCGTCGTGAATTTTATAAAGCTGGTTTTCGAATTTCGGCAGCTGGCCGCAGCCTTCCATGATGGGTTCTTTTAAAAGCAGGGGCGGCATGATGGGAATAAAGCCGTTTTGCATATGGATGTCGAGCATATAGTTTAAAAGCGCCCACTCCAACCGGAAGCCTAGATTATAATAAAGCGGCCAGTTGGCGCCGGAGATTTTCGAAGCCCTTTCAAAATCAAAGAGCCTGAGCTTTTCGTTGAGCTCCAGATGGTTTTTAAAAGGAAAGTCAAAGGTTCTTTTTTCTTTCCAGGTTTTGATACAGACATTGTCTTTGGGATCGGGAGAAACTGGCGTTCCGTCGGCCGGCAGGTTGGGCAGCTCCAGGAGCTTTTGGTCCCTTTGCTCTGAAACAGCTTTAAAGTCGGTTTCCAAACTGGCCAGATTTTTTTTAAGCTCTTCCATTTCTTTTAAAAGCGCTGCGATGGCCGCCGGATTTTCTTTTTTTTTGCCGATCTCTTTGGAGGCCAGGTTCTGCCGGGCTTTCAGCCGGTCGATCTCGGTCTGGTCGTTTCTGACTTTTTCATCTAACTCTAAAATCGCTTTGAGATCAATCGAGCTATCCTTGGTTTTTAGTTTTTGTTCGATTTCTTCCGGGCTGCTTCTGAGCTTTTTAAGATCCAGCATAAAGGTCCATCCTTGTGAAAATACGGTTTTGCCAATGCCAATTAAACCATAAAGACTTTTCTATCTTAGAGGTTTAAAATAAAAAATGTCAATTTAAAGCCAAAGAGCCGCAGATAGGCGGATCGTTGGCG
>JBAZHS010000059.1:0-7530 GCA_041652275.1 Parachlamydiales bacterium | reverse complement strand
ACTGTTCCCTCCAATGATTTCACCATCGAAGCTAAAGGCAGGGACCTGCTGTTTAAAGGTTTTGGCAAGGGGCATGGCGTCGGACTCTGCCTTTACGCCGCTTCCCAGATGGCCCAAAACGGAGAAATGGCTGTCAAGATCCTTTCCAAGTTCTTTCCCGGAACCTATATTGTCAACCTGGCCGCTTATCCGTTGAATTTAATACCAGACTCGAAACTAACGGCTAAAAAAATGAACTTCAACCCTTCCCGGAAAGTTAAATAACAAACAAAAACAAAAATAAATCGCTCTAAAAGCAGGGGCCGTTTGAACCAACACAGGTTCAAACGGCCCTTTTTAAAAGTCCGCTTAAAAAATCCAGAGCCCAGGGCGCTTACTGCCGGCCGTTAAAAAACCATCCGCGCCCCTCTAAAGTCAAGCACTTGATCCGCAATAACAAAAGCAATTCATTCTTTAGCTAACCTTAGCTCCTTGGCTAAAAAACGTCTTCTTCCTGGGAAAAGAAAAAACAAAACCCGCTTGCCCGGAAAATTTAAAAAAGTTTTTTCGTTTTTTTTGGTTGTTTCTGTGAGCGGTTTTTTGTTAAGATAAGACCAATTTACCGGGGATCTCATTAAATAAGAACAAGCCAAACCAGGTCAGGACCGGAAGGTAGCAGCCTTAGGCTTAAATTCTTAGGTTATGAATCATCTCCGGTATTTTTTTTGGCTTAAAAAAAATCAGTCTTGGTTCGGCTCTTGTTCTGAGCGCTTCAGCTCACAGTCTTTTTCTTTTAAAAAAGCTTTTAAAGCTCTTCGAAGACTGTCTTCCAAAGAAATTCCCGAGGCCTCAGATCTTTTCACCAAAGCAAAGATCCGCTCAAAGAGCTCTTGTTCCGAAATTTTTTCCGCTTCGGACAAATCCAACCCGGCCTTTTTAATTTTTTTAACGGCCATTTGCATCTGGCGAAGCAAAGGGAGGGTCGGCGGAATCCCTCCTAAAGGCGAAGAAGCTTGAAGGGCCGCTTTTTTTTCTTCCTGTTTAATTTGCTGCCAGCGTTCCAAAACCATTTCGGGAGTCAGGTTTTCTTTTTTTCCAAAGACATGCGGATGGCGGCGGACAAGTTTTTGGCATAAAGCCCCGATCACTTCGGGAAAAGCAAACAGACCGTCTTTTTCTGCTCTTTTGGCCATAAAGACCAAAACAAAAAGTAGATCGCCAAGCTCTTCTTTAATCTTTTCCGGAGCCTTTTCATCGATCGCCTCAACAACCTCATGGGCCTCTTCGATCAGGTGTTTTTGGAGTGTTTCCAAAGTTTGCGCCAAATCCCATCTGCAGCCATTAGGCCCAAGCAGCTCTTCGATGATCTTCCAAAGCCTTTCCATTGGTATTCCTGGTTGAAAATGACATATATTTTAACAAAAAAAAAATATTTTTTCCAGGTCGAAGAAAACCTTTTATCCAGAAAGGCCGGAAGCGCTGAAAGCCGCGACCAAAACCCGGTAAAAAGCTAAGAAAAAAATCCCTGAAAAAAGTGGGGGGCCGCAGCTCTCCACTAAAATAAAATTTAAGACAGTCCAAATGTGCTGCTGTAAATTTTATTTTTAAACCAACCTAAAATACTTCACCATCTCCTTTCGTAGTGCGAAGAGGCCTTGGCCTCCGTTTTTGAGGCCACCGGAGAAAGCACTCTTTCTTCGGTCATCTCTTCTTGAGTTCGGTCTAAAACATCGCAGGAAGTCATCAAAAGACTGGAACATAAAAAAAATAAAGCTACGATCGCTGCCTTGCCCATCTGCTCTCCCCAAAGAGGTTTATTCCCCATAATTTTGCTTATTAATGGGGCCGGATTTAAAAGACAAGGGCTTTAAAAAATATTCTTCTTTGGCCTCCCGACCAGCTGTCGAAAATATCCCAAAAAGAGAACGCCGCCGGCGGCGTAACTTGAAAAATTGTTAAAAGAAGCTGAGAAAAGTTAGAAAATTAAAAAACCGTTCAGTTTTTCAGATCGGCCGGTTTTTTGTTGGCGCTATCCAAATTTAACGGACAAACTTTTTGCCAAAAAGCCTCAAAACCCCTGAAAAAGTCCTCTACATGGTGGGCGTCAATGCAGCGCCCCTGGCAGCTTCTTAAAAGCGGGCATCTTTTTTTGTAAAGCAGCTGGGGATAAAGTTTAAAATTAAACAAAGGGCAGCTTCCCTCAAAACTTAACAAATTATCTTTCCCGCCAAAAATCGAAGAGCGGCTGGGCCCGAAAAAACCCACCGAAGGCGTTCTGGTGGCAAGCGCCAGGTGCAAAGGACCAGAATCCATGGCGACTACCAAGTCCATTCGGCCCATAAAATGCTGTAAAAGCGGCAAGCTTAGTTTTTCCAGAACTAAAGCGCTGCCGTTAAAACTGCGGGCTAAAGCCAAACTCTGCTTTTTTTCCTTTTCAGAGCTTTGTAAAAAAAAGAAAAACGGATCGTATTTTTCCTGAATTTTTTTTAAAAAACCGGTTAACAGCAAAGGCTCCAAGCACTTGCTCGGCCACCGGGCAAAAGGAGCAACAAGGATCCGGATTTTTTCAAGGTGCTGTTTTTCCAGTTTTGCAAGCTTCTGTTCTTCCAAGTCTGTCAGTTTTAAAGAGCTTTCCGGAAAAATCCCGATCGGCTCGAAAAGGGAAAAATAGTTTTGGACCAAAGCCAGATACTGCTGGCGGATATTTTTCTCGGTATCGACGGCATAATGCCGGTTGGCCGAGAGCAAAGCAACCTTTTCCGGAATAAATTTCCAGCTAAAGCCAACCTTCTGCCGGCTTTTGGCAAACCAGGCAATTAAAGCGGAGCGCAAATTTCCCTGCAGATCAAAAACTACATCGAAACTCGGTTTTTTTCTTAAAGAAAACAGAAAAGAAAAAAGCTTTTTTCTGGCAAAAACAAGAACTTGATCAATCAGCCGATGAGCCAAGACCGCTTCGGCATTTTGCTCTAAAACAGCCCAGTGGATTTGAGCCCTGGGAAAATGGCGCTTGATAAATTCAACCACCACAAAAGATTGCAGGATATCGCCGATCGCCGAGGTCTTAATAATCAAAATGCGCATGTTTTAAAAACTTTTTAAACGGTTCGGGTATAGGCGCTTCGATCTGCATTGACTGACGGGTAAAAGGATGTTTGAACTCAATTTTCCAGCTATGCAAAAAAAGTCTTTCCAGTAAATGGGGATAAATAAAACGCTGGGCATATTGATAGTCGCCCAAAATGGGATGGCCAAGCTCCAAAGCATGGACCCTGAGCTGGTGGGTTCGGCCAGTCAAAGGAAAAAAAACAACCACCGAATAGTTGCCGGAAGAAAAAACGGTCTCAAATTCAGTGATCGCCTTTTCGCCTTGGGAAGGATGGGAGCTAAAAAGAATTTTGCCCTGGACCTGCTTTTGCTTTAAAAAAGATTCAATCCGGCCCTTTTGCCGGTTAAAATAGCCGTCCAGAACGGCAAGATAAACTTTTTTAACCTTTTGCTTTTCAAAAAGCTGCATCAGGCTGGTTTTCGCGAGCTCGCTTTTAGCTAAAACCAAAACCCCGGAAGTTTTTAGGTCCAAACGATGCACCAAAACGGTTTTGGGGAAAATATTTCTTACGGCTTTGTCGGAACTGAGAAAATCAACCGGCTTGTCAATGATCAGATAAAAATCATCTTCGAAAAGCACTTCCGGCCGCAAAAACGAACTCACCTTTTTTGACTGGCTGAAAGTTTCTTTGGGCCTGGCCGAAGCTGCCTTTGCCTCAGGTAAAAGCCCCAGATCGATCTCAATCAGATCTCCGGCTTTTAAAATGGTCGAAGCAAAGCATTCGACCTTGCCGTTAAGGCGGCAGATCCCCTTCTCTAAAGCTCTTTTGATAGAGCGAAGCGATAGGGGACAAAGGGTTTTAAGCTTTAAAAAATTGACCAGCCTGGCCCCCGCTTCAGCAGGTAAAACCTGAAAAGTTTTAAAGGCCATTTTCAAACAGTTCGATTAGCAGGCGTACACCGTATCCGGTAGCCACTACCGGATAATAGCCCTTGGGTTTAGAGTAGTAAGCCGATCCGCCGATATCCAAATGGACCCAGGAACGACCGCTGACAAATTCGTTTAAGAACAGGGCGCCGGCAATCGAGCCTCCCTTGCGGTCTCCGGTATTTTTCAGATCGGCGATCTCTGAGTTAAGATTTTTTAAATATTCATTAAAAAGCGGCATGTGCCACAGATGCTCGCCGGTATTTTTAGAAGCAGTTTTAAATTTTTTCACCAACTTGGCATCATTGGTAAAAAAACCGGCGATCTCTTCTCCCAGAGCAATGGAAATCGCTCCGGTCAGAGTAGCCAAATCAATCAAATGGTCCGGCTGAAAACGCTCGATGGCATAGGAAAGCGCATCAGCTAAAATCAGCCGTCCTTCCGCATCGGTATTTTCCACTTCCACGGTTTTACCTAAATGGCTTGGATAAACATCGCCAGGCTTATAGCTTTTCGAGCCGATCGCATTTTCCGTCGCAGGAATCACGCCGACTAAATTAACTTTTAGGTTTAACAGGGCTGCGGTACGGATCGCCCCCAAAACCGCCGCCGCTCCGGCCATGTCGCATTTCATTGTATCCATCGAGCTGGCCGGCTTTAAGCAGAGCCCCCCGGTATCATAAGTCAGCCCTTTGCCGACCAGGGCCGTCAGTTTTTTTTCTTTGGAGCCTTTATAGTGAATGATAATCAAGGCCGGGTCCAGCGCTGAGGCACGATTAACTGCCAAAAGCAGGCTCAACCGGGCTTTTTCCAGCTTTTTTTTATCCAAAACTTCCACTTCGATCTTGGAAGAGAGCTTCTGAAAAGACTGCGCTACTTCGGCCAGCTTCTGGGGCGTCACATCATCAGCATTGCCCATCACAAGATCGCGGGCCAAATAAACGCCCTCGGCAATTAGCGCTTTCTTTTTGATCAGATCGGCTTCTTTGGCTGAAAGGCCGATCAGGGCAATCTCTTCTAAAAGAGGCGGAACTTCTTCCAGGGTCTCTTGTTTCAGCTGGCTAAAAGCATAGTTGGCCAAATAAAGGCCGTCTAAAAGCGCCGAAAAAAGCTCTTTTTTCTTAAGGTTTTTAATCCGTGAAGGAAAGAGCAGGTTGATTTTTTTCACTTTCAGGGAGCGGCACTTTTTAACCAGGGCCGCAGCCGAATGGCGAACGCTTTCCAAAGTCAGTTTTTTTTCCGTTCCCAGCCCCCATAAAAGCAGTCGTTTTTCCAAGGTGTCTTCTTTTTCAGGATAAATTAAAAAGCTCTCGTCGGTCTGGCCGAAAAAATCACCGTTTTTAATCGGCGCCAAATCTAAAAATTCCGGTTCAAAGCTGGCCCAAAGAGCTTTCTTGGCTTTCTTTTCAGCTTCCAAAAAAGGCAAAACCAAAAGCTCCGCTTCTTTTCTTAGTTTCAGCTTTTCAACCTGTTTGATCAGCATCTTTAACCCCTTGAGGTGGTTTTTTTTTCGGTATAGCAAAAAAACATTTCTTCCTAAACTAAAAACACTTTGTGAAAAGCCGGCTTAAGCGCTTTTTAAAACCGGCTTCGAAAAACACAAAGACAGCGCTATGTTAAAGCAATCTGTTAAAAAGGAATCTCATCGTCAGCCAAAGCTTCCGCTTTGACATTGGTGCCGGAAACCACCGCTGCATCCGCGGTAAAATCGCTTTCAGCAGCTGTTCCGGCGGTTTGCGCGCCTTCGGCCGTTTTAACACTTTCGCCCGCTGTACGTCCAAAAGGCGAGAACATAATGTTCGAGGCCGTGACCGAAAGCGAAATCTGCGGCTGGCCCTCGCGGCCGGTAAAAATCTCCGGTTTCTGCAGTTCGCCAACGACAATCGCCGCCGAGCCTTTTTTCAAATAGGCCATCATTTTATCGAACTGCTCCCCAGACGGTGACCCGGAACCAAATGGTTGGATCGTCGGCGTTATTGGCACTGCGGCGCGCCCGGACAGCCAAACGCAGGGTGGTTACTTTCTGGCCGGATGAAGTAAAGCGCACTTCCGGATCTGCGCCAAGGTGGCCGGCTATGGTAATAATATTCATTATTAACTCCCGAAGTTTTTAAATTAATTATTTCTTACATTATATATAACTTCAAGTAAAATTCTTCTCCTGCGAGGGGTAGAAAAAGCAAACCAGGCCCAGTAAAATAAAAGGAAGGCTCAAATATTGGCCCATTAAAAGGCCGCCGCCATTCGTAAAAACACTTTCGTTGACCTTGAAGAACTCGATCCAAAAGCGGAAAGAAAAAACCAGGACCAGCAAAAGTCCGATCAGCCGGCCCGGCTTGGCAAAAACATACCGGCTGCAGTGCAGGGCAAGGTAGATCAAAAATAAAAAAACCAAAAGATAAAACAGAGCTTCGTAGATTTGTACGGGATGGCGCACCGCCGGAGCCGAACCGTCGAAAGGATTTAAAAAAAGCACACCCCAGGGTTTTTCCGTGATTGTGCCCAAAATTTCCTGGTTAAAAAAATTACCCAGACGGATAAAAACAGCCGCCAAAGCCGTCGGCGCGGCCACCAGGTCCAAAAGCTGGATAAAGCCCAGCCTGGGCTTAAAATTTTTCAGCTTAAAGCTTAAAAGCAGCAAAGCAATTAAAATTGCTCCGGCTGCCCCATGGGAAGCCAGCCCCCCCTGCCAGATTTTAAAAATTTCCAGCGGATGGCGGAAATAAAACAGCGCCCTGTCGTAAAACAGGATGTGGCCCAGCCGGGCGCCAATAATAGTCGCCAAGATCATATAAAAAGCCACTTTGTCGGCAACAAAAGAAGCCTTTTCCGAAAGTGTGTAAAAACAGCCTCCGAAAGCTTTTTCAAGGCGCTGCCTTTCCTTGTTTTGCTCCTTAAGATAGCCGTTTAAATGCTCTAAGACAGCTGCTTCATCGTTTAAGTCCGGCTTTTGTTTAGGGCAAAACGTTTTTTTTAAGGCGTATTTTTTTTGCTCTTTGCTCGCGGGGGTTTGCAAAAGCCGCAAGAGCCTGGGCCAGTCTTTAATTTCAGAAAAAGAAAAACCAGGAAAAGTTAAAAAAAATTTTTTTAAGATCCGCAAAAAAACCAGGTAGCCCAAAAAAAATCCCGCTGCAAACAGAAGGCTATACCAAAAAATTGGCAGACCAAGATAAGGGATGCGAAAAAGCTCCCTTAAGGGATTCCAGGTAAAATAAGCGAAAAACATAAAAAACCCTCTTTTTTAAAAAACCTTTTTACCACAGGCGCCGCCGCTCTTTCAAAGATAAAACTATCGGCGAAAAAAGTTTTTTTTTAAACTAATATGTAAAAGCGGCCTCTTTTTAACCATTTAAAAAACATGCTGAAAATTAATCTGGTTTCAGTTGGAAAGACCAAAGAAAAGTGGCTCCAGACAGCCCTTTTGGAATACGAAAAAAGACTCAGGGGCCAGGCAGTTTTTGTCTGGCAGCTTTTTAAAACGGAAAAGCTTTTAGAAAACCATCTGGAAAACTTGGAGAAATTTATTCTTTTGGACAGTTCGGGAGAACTCCTGGAATCTAGGCAGCAGGCGCATA
>JBAZHS010000058.1:0-7540 GCA_041652275.1 Parachlamydiales bacterium | reverse complement strand
GTCCCGATCTTGTGTGTTTTTTGTCCGATGCCCCCGAGCTTTTTGGCCCTTCCCTGGCGCTTGGACCTTTGACGGATTTAAGCCTAGATCCGGATTTCTGGGAAAACCACACAGCTGGAGAATTGCAGGAGGGCGTTTCTTTAACGGGCTATTGGCCGGATCCAATTGAAGAGCGACAGGAAAGATGACCGTTGGTTTTTGGCCGTGGTCAGGTTTTCTTTTTTTTTGCTTTTAGAACAGCTTTCACGAAGGCTAAAAAAAGCGGATGGGGTGCGAGGGGCTTGGACTTGAATTCCGGGTGGTATTGTGTACCCAGCATCCAGGGATGGTTTTTGATCTCGGCAATTTCCAAGAGCTGCTTGTTTTCATAAACTCCGGAAAAAACCATGCCGGCTTTTTCAAAGGCCGCTTTATAAAGATTGTTAAATTCGTAGCGGTGGCGGTGGCGCTCGGAAACATGTTTCTTTTTATAGGCTTGAAAGGCTTTGGATTTGGGTTTTAAAAGGCAGGGGTAGGCGCCCAGGCGCATGGTGCCGCCAAGGTCCTTGATTTTTTTTTGTTCGACCAGAAGCGAGATCACCGGGTCGGGTGTGGAGGGGTCCATTTCGGTTGAGGAGGCTTCTTTAAGCTTGAGCACATTCCTTGCGAACTCCACGATCATCACCTGCATGCCGAGGCAAAGGCCGAAATAGGGAATCCGGTTTTCCCGGCAATACTGGGCCGCCAGGATTTTGCCGAGCCAGCCGCGGTCGCCGAAACCGCCCGGGATCAAATAGCCGTCGCAGCCTTTGATGTTTTTCAGATCTTCCAAAGTGTTGATCTTGTCGGATTCAAAGCGTTTGATTTCCAGACGGCAGCCGAGTTTGGAAGCTGCGTGGAAAAGCGCTTCGAAGACTGATTTGTAAGCGTCCTGGTGGTCGACATATTTGCCGACAATGCCGATTGTTTTTTGGCGTTGGGGATGGGTGATTGAAAAGATCATTTTTTTCCAATCGCTCAAAGTTGAGCTGCGGGTTTTTAAGTTCAGCCTTTCGCAGATCTTGTCATCGATTTTTTGACTGTGGAGCTCAAGGGGCACTTCGTAGATGCTGTTTTCCACATCTTTGGCGTCGAAGACGCTGCTTTTTTCGACGTTGCAAAAAAGCGAGATCTTGCTTTTGATCTCGTCAGAAAGCGCATTTTCCGCCCGGCACAAGATAATATCGGGAATAATGCCGATCGAGCGCAACAGCTGGACGGACTGCTGGGTTGGCTTGGTTTTGACTTCTCCGGCGGCCTTGATATATGGCACATAGGTTAAATGGATGTTCAGACATTCTTTGGAATGCTCCAGCTTGAATTGCCGGATGGCTTCCAAAAAAGGCAAAGACTCGATGTCGCCGACTGTGCCGCCGATTTCGACGAAAACCACTTCGGTCTTGTCATTTTGCCTGGCGCAAAGTTCAAGGCGCCGTTTGATTTCTTCGGTTACATGGGGAATGACCTGAACGGTCTTGCCGAGATAGTCGCCTTTTCTTTCCCGGCGGATGATGGTGTCGTAAATTTGGCCGGAAGTGACATTCGAGGCTTTGGAGAGGGGCGAATGGGTGAAGCGGTAATAATGGCCCAGGTCCAGATCGGTCTCGGTGCCGTCGTCGGTAACATAGACTTCGCCGTGCTGGAAGGGGCTCATGGTGCCGGGATCGATATTTAAATAAGGATCGATCTTCAGCATGGCAATTTTTAAGCCTTTTCGTTCCAAAAGCATGGCCAAAGAGGCGGCCGCCAGCCCCTTGCCTAAAGACGAGACCACGCCGCCGGTAACAAAAATGTATTTTACTGACATAAGGCCTTTTCCACTTTAAAAATGTCTTCCGGCAGATCAACGCTCAGCGGTTTTTCCTGGACCACCGCCATTTTGATCCGGTAGCCGTGCTCGAGTACCTTTAATTGCTCCAGGTCTTCCGCTTCTTGTAGGGGAGTATTGGCCATTTTGGCCAGGAGCGGAAGAAAGTCGGAGCGGTAAGCATAAATTCCAATATGGTGGTAAAAAAAAGTTTTGTCAAGATTTTTGGCGTAAGGCAGGGGAGAACGGCTGAAATAAAGGGCGGAAAAATTCCGGTCGAAAACGCATTTGACGATGTTGGGAAGCTCCAGCTCTTGGGGGTTTTTTAAAATGGCGCAGGCCGTGGCCATTTGGGCTAGCGGGTCAAAGTTTAGGGCCAAGAGGGTTTTTTCAATGGCTTCGGAAGCCAGGCAGGGATTGTCTCCCTGGATGTTGAAAACAATGTCGGCTTCCAGATTATACCGGTTAAAAGCCTCGATGATCCGTTCGGTGCCGTTTTTGAGCGTATTTCCAGTCATCAGCGCCTTGGCCCCGAAGCCCTGGACATGCTCGAAAATCCTTTGGTTGTCGGTGGCGATATAGATCTCGTCTAAAACCGATGATTTGGCGGCGCTTTCATAGGTCCGCTGGATCAGGCTTTTGCCTAAAATGAGCGCCAGCGGCTTACCGGGAAAGCGCGAAGAGTTGAAGCGCGCGGGGATAATGGCTATTACTTTTTGACCGGCAGGCATAGAAAAAGGGGGTAAGTTTTTAAAAAAGTATGGCAAGAAAAACCAAAAAGCGCAAGCAGCCTTTAGCTGAAAATGGGATTTTTAGACTATTTTTTTGAATTTATTTCCCGTTAACTTATGCAGTAACTGCTTTTTTTTGTCCTGAGTAAAAATTTCTGTTAATAATTTATAATTAGTAGTAATAAGAAAACAGTAAGATGTTTGTTCTTTGAAAAACTTTGAGGTGGTTTTTTTTAAGGCATGAAAAAATGTATTTTTTTCAGTATTTTATTTGGGTGTTTTTTTAATTTGCAAGCTGCTGATCAGCAGCCTGTTGAAAAATCTTCTTTCGAGGTAGCCTCTTCCCCGAAAAGATTGTTAACCAAGATCCATGAATACCAAGCCCCTGATTGGTTAAAGCGCGTTGATTTCATGTGGAATATTCAGCGTAGTTTACATCCCACTTGGTCATTGGAGACGATTCAGCCTTTGTATCGTACCAAAGACAGTTACCGTAACACGATTTTTTTTCAGGGGCGAGCTCGTTATAAAACCAGGAACACTACTTTTAATTTAGGTTTAGGATACCGCTATTTAAGCGCCGATGAAAGCTGTATGATCGGTGTTAATTCGTTTTATGATTTTACTACAAGATATAAACATCAACGCTGGGGTGCGGGGGCTGAAGTTTTTAGCAACTATACCGTTCTTAGGGCTAACTGTTATAAAGGACTGACTTCGACAAAAACAATTAAAAAGATAAATGATGAAATTACAACAGAAAGAGTTTTAGGAGGCTGGAACATTGAATGCGAAATACCGTTCCCCTTTTTGCCTTGGATTAGATTTACGGTAGATTACTATTTTTGGGATGGCCACAATGTGAAAGATGAAAAGGGTTACCACGTTTCCTGTTTGATGGATATTTGCGATTATCTGACACTGGAAAGCGGCATCGATCAAAGTAATTATCACAAAAATAATAATTTTATACTTTTAAGCTTTCATTTAGGCAGACCCGAGAGAATTCAATATACCCTGTTTAATAAGCCCTATACTAAACAGGCTTTTAGCAAACGTAGCGTCAAAATGCGTACATTAGAAAAAGTGCGTCGAGAAAATAATGTAGTTGTTTTAAGAAAACGAAAAGGCAGCGGACTTGTAACTATTTCCCGAGGTTCTTAATGTCAGTCAAAGAAAAAATTCTTTTTTTCGGTTTGCTTTTAGCAAGTAATTTTTCTTTTTTATTTGCTTTCATAAATGCAACGCCAACAGTTTATGTTATTTATCTTAAAAAACTGGAACTGCGCCAGATGCCGGCTTCAAGTATCAGTGTTTCGGCTGGAAGCGCTATTATTCCGACGGTTTTTAACCTCAGTAATAATACCGGTGAATATATAACAATTTTTGAAGGGTCGAAAGCATTGGATATAGCTTCGGTGATACCTGGGGCCCTGGTAGATATTTTAGACGATGAAGTTTTTGTCCCTCCCGGCAACTATGATGCTGTTAGAATGACCATTTCTCAAGAGTTCCAAATTTCTGCTTCGGCTTTAATTAGTGGAATTAATTATCGAACAGATTCCAGCAACGGTACCTGTAATCCATTTGCTTTTCCGGCTAAAAAGGTGGGCGTTACTACACAAGATGCAAATCCCGCTACTACTCAAGTTGTTTACATGCCTGAAGGTGATCAAATTCTGGCCTGGCTGGAGCGTTCCGGATATTTAAGGAATGATACGGATGATACTCTGACAAGTCTTTTTTTAATCTATCCTTTTACCATTTCAAAAACAGTGACGCTTACCCCGACGATTTCTATGGTTTGTGATGTGTCTGATAGCGTTGTTTTTGAAGCGACCATCGATCCCACTTATCCTGTAGTTGTGACTCCAAACAACCCCTCGATAAGTTTTGAAGTTATTTTACCGGAAACTGCAGCAACCCAGTAATATTATGAAATGGAGTTATTTTTTTTGTTTATTGCCCTGCTGTTTTTTTGCTAATCCGGAAAATGGAAAGGTCATGGCAGGCGATGTGGTTTTTTCTTTGCATGAAAAGGAGTTGACCATTCAGCAGTCGTCCAAACGGGCAATTGTTGAATGGGACAGTTTTTCAATCGAAAAAGGGGAAATAACCCAGTTCGTTTTGCCTTCTTCTTCCAGCGCTACTTTAAATCGAGTCAGGGGAGATTATCTTTCCGAAATTTATGGTTCCTTAAAAAGCAATGGAGAGCTGATTTTAATTAATCCCAATGGTGTTTTGATTGGGCCTGGCGGTCTTGTTGATGTTGCGGGTTTTATTGTTTCAACTTATGATTTAAAAAATGAAGAGTTTTTAAACGGTAGTTCTTTACAGTTTAACGATTTAGCTAACAGTAGCGCCTCCATCATTAATCAAGGGCAAATCATCACCCAAACTGGCGATGTTACTTTTATCGCCAAAAACATTGATAACCAGGGACAACTAGAAACCAAGAATGGAAACACATATCTCAAAGGAGGCTGTGAAGTTGTGCTGATTCCGGATGATGAAAATAAAATTAAGGTCAGGTTAAAAAAAACCGGCTCGGTTAAAAATAGCGGAACTATTCGAGCGATTAAAGCCGAAATAGAAGCTTGTGGTAATAGTGTAGAAAGTTTAGCTGTTTCGAATACCGGTTTAATTGAAGCTACCGGGGTTGGAGAAAAAGAAGGCAAACTAGTGCTGCTCTCTGACGGAAAGATTTCCATTGAAGGCAAACTGGTTGCCAGAAATGCTTTAAATCAAGAACTAAAGACGACCTCCGGAGGCAAAATTCACCTTTTAGGGGATGAAGTGCTTCTTAAACAAGGCTCTTTTATCGATGTTTCTGGAACGGATGATGGTGGTGAAGTTCTAATAGGAGGCGATTATCATGGTGATAATCCGGCAATTAAAAATGCTTCTTATGTCTTTATGGATGCGGGTTCGACGGTTAATGCTGATAGTTTAATCAATGGCCATGGCGGTAAGGTGATTTTTTGGGCTAATCAGGGGTTGGATATGCGCGGCAGAGCAACGGCCTGTGGAGGAGAATTGGGCGGCGATGGCGGCTTTATCGAAGTCTCTTCGCCGAAAGCCTGGTCTTTTACAGGAGATACCTCGACGGAAGCTCCTCAGGGGCTAACGGGAAATTTACTCTTAGATCCTTATAATTTAACCATTAATAGCGCGGGCCCTGATACCAATGTCTACACAACAAATACCCCTTATTATCCGACAGATACCGGCGCAATTTTAACTACCACGACTATTATAAATAAGCTTAACACTAGTAATGTTGAAATAAATACCGGTGCTGACGGTGCGGAAGATGGCGATATTACCATCGATTCTGAAATCAAAACAGAAGGATCATTATTTTCAACTACCAGAACTTTAACGATAAAGGCAGCCCGTAATATTAATGTGAATGCAGATATTGTACTCAAAAAAAAGAATATAGCATTTTATATTAATCAGGCCGGGAACGGGGGTTCCCTGATCTTTGCCGACGGAGCTGCTATAGAAAGAACGTATGCAATAGAAACAGCGAAAGTTTATGGCAACGGCTCATCCGGCAATAGTTTGGTTTTAGGCTTTGCTCAGAACGTCTATATGACAGCTCTGGATACGGGCTATACTAGGGACTTATTTTTACTCCACCAACTTAATGAGTTTTCGAATATTCAATCTATTACCGGCAATTCCTACTTTGGTGTTGAGACTACTTTGTTCAGTTCTATTAAAGTTCCCGCTATAGATAATGTTATTAATATTACCGGTCATAATGAAGGGAATATTGAAGGTGTTTTATCTTCTTTTAAAAATTTTCAAAACGTCTCGGGAAATACCGGTGAAGACACTTTTAAAATTACTGAAGACGGTTTGCTCGATGGAATTTTGGCGGGAGGTGACAATAGTGTAAATACTTTAGATCTCAGTGCTAAAAATGTTGAAAATCTTTTTTTCATTATTTATCCCACCGATGTTGGTATCGATGTCAGCCACCAGTGTTCTAAATTGGGTTGGATTCAAATTGCCAATATTATCGGCGGCACTGTGGGATATTCATATCTTTACATACATGAAGGAGCTTCGCTTACCGGGACGGTAACTTTCCAGGGTCCTGGCAACTGGATTGAAAGCGGTTGGGAAACGCCCATAACGGTTGATATGACCAATAATTCTATTTCTTGTATTTATGGGGGGGCGGCCGGCGGTTTTCAGAATGCTCAAAATTTTGTCGCTACCAGCAACGCCAATAACCTGGTCTATGGTCCAAATGACGGGGCTACGGTTACCTTAAAAGGAAATGATGTTTTTGAGATAAAAAGTCCAAGTGTAGATTCCACATTTTATCATTTTCCTAATCTTATAGCAGGGAGTGGAGACGACACCTTTAAAACCCAATACGCACTTTCTTCCGGTAAATATTTTATCAACTCCATTAATGGCGGAGCCGGGTATAATGTTTTAGATATGAGCGATTGGCCTGAAGATGCGACAGGTACTTTTTATGCCACAGGCGAGGGATTTATTCCTGGTGTTATAAATTACTTTTCTCAAATACAGCAGGTAATTCTACCGAATGATAATTATTTATTTGCTGAAATATTAACCAGAATGTCAATTATAACAATGGTTGATCCAGATTATGCAAATAAAACGGAAAAGACCGGCGCTTTTTGGGAAATGGGTGTTTCACCGCAAAGCGGTGGTAAAATTAATTTCATTGTAAATGATTCCTTGGGGGTCGAAGAAATTCATCCAGGTGATTAAAAACTACGTTTAAAAAAGGCATCAGAAAAAACGGCTCTAAAAAACATTAAAAAAGTTTTGTTTAATAATAAGGATTTAGCTGGACAGAAAAATTGGTGCGGACTTTTCCGGCTCTTTGGTTTTTTTAACTTAAAAACAATTTTGCAGTTGACCTGCTCCCCAAAAACTAGTCCACTTTGAAGTAGACGTTCGTGTAAACTTTATTAACTTTAAAAAAGGACAC
>JBAZHS010000057.1:0-7904 GCA_041652275.1 Parachlamydiales bacterium | reverse complement strand
GTTAAAACCCGGGGCCTTGCGGCGTCAAAGATAAACCAACGGCCGGTTTTTATCCTCTTGCCATAAGAAAATGGCTTTTTTTAAACAAAAAAAAAGCTCTAAGGCCAAACCTTAAAGCTCTTTTCAAAAAAGAAATAGTTTAGTTGTTTATTCGATAGCCGGCGTTTCCACTGGAGCTTCGGAAATATCAGTTGATTCTTCAGCAGCAGTCTCGGAAGCAATGGCCGGCGTTTCTTCGGCATTATAAGGCATGTCAGAGTCCGGAGCAGTTTCAAAAGCGGCAGGATTGGCAACTGTTTCGGAAGGAGCATTTTCCAGCTCGTTTTCCGGCTCTTCGGAAACAGCCGTTTCAGCCTGTTCGGCGCTATCAGCGCCATTAGAATCAGCCAGAATGTCTTCTTCAATGGACTCTTCCAAAACATCGTTGCTGTTGTTCTCTTCGACTTTTACACTGGTTTTATCTAAAGGCTGCTCATTGGAAACTTCTTCGATATTGCGGCGCGCTTCTTCAATGTTCTTTTTATCGCGGCGGACATCCCCTTCTTTTTTCTCGGGGCTGCAGGCGGCTAAAACTAAAACCGCACCGCTAATAATCAGCGCTCTTTTTAGTAAGTTTTTGTTTTCCATTGTTATAACCTCAATTTTTTTTCCTTTTAAACTAATGCTGCATATTTGCAGTTTGTTTTCTCTTATTTTTCTTTAGTGGCATGTTTTTTGCAAGTAGTATCTTACAGCAGGAGGTGCTTATGGCCACTAAAAAAGAGCTTGTTAAAAGAATTGCCCAGTTAGAATCGGTTAATGACCAACTCTCTTCCGAACTGGTCTTTTTAGATAAAACGGCCAGGGAGCTAGGCTTTCAAGAAGGCTTAAAGACCTTAAAAGCAGCCGCTAAAGAACTTTTAGAAGAACAGGAAAACGAAGGTCTCGGCGAAGACCCCCCGCTCACCGGCTAAGCCGCCTTCCAAAACCCGTCAAAAAAAGTTTCTGGTTTTTTGCCCGTCCGGACTGATTTTTAACCTCCCCCGGCTTCCCCGGCATTTTTTGCCTCTGTCAAAACATTTTTGGGCATTTAAAAGGCCAAAATTCCAGCCCTTAGGCGGATTTTCTCTTGAATTAGCGCCGCCTAAAAGCTCTTCTCTTAAGGCCTAAAGCCCTCTTAAAGGTTTTTTTAAGCTCTTTTCCAAAATCTTTTAAAAAGCTAGCCTACAAGCCTTCCAATAAAATTTTAAACTATTAAAATTCTAAGTTTAAATAAAAAATTAAACCAAAAGAGGCATTTTTTACCGCTCCCGGCAAAAAAGACCTCTTCCGCTTTTTCAAAAAGCGGCTTTAAAAAAGAAGAATTAAAAATATTTTTCTCAAAAAAATTAATTTTAATGCCTTTAAAAACCCTTAAAAGGCACCGCCACCGACCGCTTTAAACCCTTTAAATACCCCGGCCGATTTACCCGTTTCGGAAAAAGAGGCTTGTTGGAAAATGTTGCGCTTGCTAACATATTTCTCTAATGCAATTAAAATTTTTCAGGAGATAGAATGGCTCGCTACACTGGTCCCAAAAATCGTATCGCCCGCCGTTTCGGCGTCAATATTTTCGGCAGAGCTCGCAACCCCCTTCTGCATAAAGCCACTCCCCCCGGCATGCACGGAGCAAAAAGAAGAAAAAAATCCGATTTCGGCCTCCAGCTAGAAGAAAAACAAAAGCTCCGGGCCATTTACGGCATGCTAACCCAAAAACAGCTGGCCAAAACTTATCAAGATGCTTTATCAAAAAAAGGCAATACCGCTGAAATCTTTCTCCAAATGCTTGAATGCCGGCTGGACAATTTAGTCTACCGCCTGCGTTTTGCCCCGACAATTTTTGCCGCCCAGCAGCTCGTTGCCCACGGACATATTTTAGTAAACGGCAAAAAAGTCGATATCCGCTCTTTCCGCGTCAGGCCCGGCATGGCCATCGCCCTCAAGCCCGCTTCGCAGAAACTTAAAGCCGTTGAAGCTGCGATCAGCAATACCGGAAAAGAAGTTCCCGAATATCTGGCCTTGGACGAGAATAAAACTTCCGGAACTTTGAGCTCTCTGCCTGCTTTGGACCAGATCCCGCTGCCGATTGTGATCAATATCCCCCTGATCTGCGAATTTTTGGCCCGCGCCAGCTAAAACCGGTTTTTGGCCTCTTTTCAGGCCTGAACTAAGTTTTTCCTAGGGTCCGGTTTCCAGTTAATTTTATCTTTTAATGCAGATTTAAAAATCTTGGCTGCCGCTTAAAATTGATTAACATCGCCAAGCTTTAAACCGGAGGCGGCTTTTTTTTAAAGCTGCGCCGGCTGATTTTAGCCGTTTCCAAAATTTCTTCCACATTCAAAAGGTAAGCTAAAAAAATTAAAACCGCCAAATAAACCACAGCCAACAGAGCAAAACGCCCAAGGCCGAACAAAAAGCTGGAGGGCAAAACCAGATGGCAGTTGCGTTTTAGAAACAAGCAAAAAAGCGGATCTTGAAAAGCATAAGCTGAAATCAAAAAGACGATCAGGGCCGCGCCCAAATTGCAAAGAGCGGTTTTTAAACCAACCCTGACAATTTTAATGTCCAAAAGGGGCCGGTGGCCATGCTGCATCACCCGCACCAAAAGATAAAGGTTGAAAACCGAAGAACCAGAGCTGGCCAAAGCTACCCAAACCGCCTGAAATTTAAAGACAAAAACAAAGAGCAGGTTTAAAAGCAGGTTCAAACTTACCGATAAAATTGCGGCCATCGTCGGCACAAAATAATTTCTTTTCGCGTAAAAGGCCGCCGCCGAGATCAAAACCAAAGCGGCCGGAACCAGGGCCAGGCCAAAGCCCCACAGGCAGTATAAAGTGTGCAAAGCAGCCGGAAAAGAAAAGTTTGCGTAACCAAAAAACAGATTTAAAGCCGCCAAGCCGAAAACAAACAAAAAGAAAGTCGCGCTAACCATCACGGCGACCGAGCGCTTGATGGCAAAGCTTAAAAAAACCCGGAAAACCTCAGGCTCGTTATTTTCCACCGCCCGGGCCAGCGGCGGCAAAACAGCACCGAAAAGCGCAACGCCCAAAAGCACCATCGGCAGCTGAAACACCCGTGAAGCATACCACAGATAAACCGGCGAGGCGCTATCGGCAATCCGGGCAAACAGCGGATCTAAAAAAGTATTTAGCTGCATTGCGCTAACGCCGATAATGCCCAGGAAGATCGGTTTTAACAAGGCCCTTAACTCGCCGGAAAAAAGCCGGGGCCGGAAAAACTCTTCTTTTTTCAGGTACTCCTGAAAAAATTTAAAGGCCGGGAACATGGTGAAAAGCCACTGTAAAAAAAAGCCCAGAACTACCGCTAGGCTCAGAAGCTCTGTCTGCCGACAGATTTCCCGGCCCCGCAAAAACAGAAGCGCGAAAATCCAGGTCAAATTAAAAAAAAGCGGGGCCACGGCCGGCAGAAAATAAATTTTCTGGCACTGCAGAAGCGAGCTGTTCAAACTATACAGGCAAAGGAAAATCAGGCCCGGCAAAATCAGCTGCAGGTAAGGTAAAAATTCCCAAGAAGGCAAAACCAGCCCCAAAAGATATAAAACTAGCTCAAAAAAACCCGCCAGCAAAACCAAAAGCAAAAAAAGCGAATAGAGCAGGTCCCGGTAAAATTGCGCCGCCAAATGCGGCGTATGGCTGCGCAGTTTCTCAAAATAAGGCACAAAACCCGCCTGCATTGTGGTCTCGCCGAAAAACCGCCGAAAAAAATTTAAAAAACCGAAGGAAACCATAAAGCCGGAGCTAAAAAAAACCGGACCCAAAAAAACCTTAAGCGCCAAGTTGCGGACCAGCCCGCTCAGCCGGCTGAAAATTATGCCCCATAAGGTGCGGCTAGCCGCATTTTTAATACTTTTGGCGCTGTCCACCGTTTCCTCCCGAAAGCTTTTGAACCCGGACCGGCTTAAAAAAGCCCGGACCACTGAAAAGCTCATAATAATTTAAATTGTTTTTATCGGGGATTTTTTTTAATATTTACTTTAAAAAGCGATACTTTTAAGGGGCGGTTTTAAAATCCTTTTATTTTTTTTAAGGTTATTTTACCGTTAATTGAATGAAAAAAACACTTTTCATCGGCGCCCACATGTCAATCGAGGGGGGGCTGCACAATGCTTTGTTAAGAGGCCAGGCCATCGGGGCCAATGTCATTCAGATTTTTACCGCCAACCAAAGGCAGTGGAAAACAAAAAAAATTACCTTAGAAGAGCTGGCGCTTTGGAAAGAAGCTAAAAAAAATACCGCAATCACCCATATCATGAGCCACGCCAGCTATCTGATCAATCTGGGCTCTTCCAAAAAAGAGCTTTTGGAAAAAAGCCGAAGAGCTTTTCTCGATGAACTGGAAAGATGCCATCAGCTTGATCTGGACTATCTGAATTTCCATCCTGGCGCCGCCCTGGGCTTTTCCGAAGAAGAATGCCTCCAAACTATCCTCGAAAGCCTCTTAAGCTTTGAGCTCCCCGCTTCCCGGGGCCGCACGGAGCTTTTGATCGAACTCACCTCCGGCCAGGGCACCGTAACCGGCTATCTTTTCGAACAGCTCGGCTTTTTAATTTCCCATTTGCACCGCAAGCTGCC
Organism: Parachlamydiales bacterium; assembly: GCA_041652275.1. GTDB lineage: Bacteria > Chlamydiota > Chlamydiia > Chlamydiales > SM23-39 > JBAZHS01. The sequence continues at coordinate 3,294 of JBAZHS010000057.1, read as the reverse complement.
GATCGGTGTTTGTATCGACACCTGCCACGCCTTTGCCGCCGGCTATGATTTAAGGACCGAAGAAGCGCTGTCTTCCACCCTGAAAGCCTTCGAGCAAAAAATCGGCTTAAAATATCTGCGGGCCCTGCATCTGAACGATACTTTCTCAAAGCTCGGCGAGCGCAAAGACCGCCACGCGCCGATTGGCCAGGGCCTCATCGGCCTTAAGGGCTTTGAGGCCATTATGCAGCACCCCCGGCTTAGCCCCCTTCCCAAATATCTGGAAACCCCCGATCCCGGACTTTGGGAAGACGAAATCAAACTTTTACACAAACTAGGTGAAAAGCATGCGCACTAAACTAAAAAACCTCCTCCACCAGCCGCAAGAAAAAGTTATCGGCCAGGACTACACGGTAGCCGGCTGGATTAAAACCGTCCGGGCCCAAAAAGAACTGGTCTTCATCGAAATCAATGACGGTTCGAGCTTTTCCAACCTGCAGATCATCGCCGACAAAACAACAAAAAATTTTACCGCCGTTGCTGCTTTAACAACCGGCTCTTCCATCCAGGCCCAAGGCCATCTGCTGGCCTCTCCGGCCAAAGGACAGAAAGTCGAGCTGAAAGCTACGGAAATTTTTCTTTTCGGCCCCTGCCCTCCGGAGAGCTACCCTCTGCAAAAAAAAGGCCACTCTTTTGAATTTTTACGAACAATCGCTCATTTAAGGCCGCGCACCAATATGCAGGGAGCCGTTACCCGGGTCCGCAACGCCCTTTCCTTTGCCATCCACCGTTTTTTCCAGCAAAGGGACTTTTATTATATCCAAACGCCGATCATCACCTCTTCCGACTGCGAAGGAGCCGGCGAGCTTTTCCGCATCACCACCCTGGATCTGGAAAAACCGCCTAAAACCAAGGACGGCAAAATTGATTTTAAAGAGGATTTCTTCGGAAGCAGCGCTTTTCTAACCGTCTCCGGCCAATTGAACCTGGAATGTTTTGCCCTGGCCCTGGGCGATGTCTATACTTTCGGCCCGACTTTCCGGGCTGAAAATTCCAACACTTCCCGCCATCTCGCGGAATTCTGGATGATCGAGCCGGAAATGGTTTTTGCCGACCTGGACGATGACATTGAAACGGCCAAGGCCTTTTTAAAGTTCATTCTCCAAGAAGTTCTTTCCCGCTGTCCGGAAGACCTGGCCTTTTTTGAAAAATTCATTGAAAAAGGACTGGTAGAACGCCTCCAAAAGGTCGTTGATTCCCCCTTTGAAGAGATCAGTTACACGGAAGCGCTCAAAATCCTGGAAAAGGCCGGGCAAAAGTTTGAGTTCCCGGTCAAATGGGGCATCGACCTGCAGTCCGAACATGAACGCTACCTGGCGGAAAAACACTTCCAAAAGCCCATCGTCATCCGTGATTATCCAGAAACGATCAAAGCTTTTTACATGCGCCGGAACGCTGACAATAAAACCGTCGCCGCCATGGATGTGATTGTGCCCAAAATCGGCGAAATTATCGGCGGCTCGCAAAGAGAAGACCGGCTGGAGGTCCTGGAAGAAAAGCTGCTCCGGCAAAAGCTCAGCCGGGAAGATTACAGCTGGTATTTGGATTTGCGCCGTTTCGGTTCGGTGCCCCACGCCGGCTTCGGCCTCGGCTTTGAAAGGCTGGTCTGCTTCGTCACCGGAGTGGAAAACATCCGCGATGTGATCCCCTTCCCCCGCTATCCCAAGCACATTTCCTTTTAAAAAACCCAAGACGGCTTGATTCTTTTTGCTAAATACACCGTAAAACCGCTGGATTTGTCCATAAAAAATGCTTTGGGATTAAAGAATTCATCCAGCCTTCCTTAAAGCAGAAAAATCTTTCCTTTAAAATTCACGGGATGGGCTGCCTGCCATGATTACCGGTCAAAAACACAGCTAAAGCCCCGCCGGAGCCAAAAAGCGGGGTTTTTGGCCCCCTTTTTTTGCTTGAAAAGCGCCAAGTTTTGCTTTTCTTCTTCCCGCGGATAAAAAAGCTCCAGGGCCTTTTGAATTTCCCCTTCTTTAAAATTAAGCTGCCTGAGCTTGAAAAAAACCGCCCTTCTTCCATAGCCTTTGCCTTTCTCTTTGAAAATGGTATTTTGTAAAAACTGCTGGTCGTCAAGCCAGCCCAGGCGGAGGCCTTTTTCCACAACTGCCCGGCTGGTTTTTTCGCTAAAGCCCCGCTTTTGCAATTTTTGCATAAGCTGCCAGCTTAAATAGCCCTTTTGGGCCAAAATCCTTGCCAAATAGGCCTCGGCCAGTTTTTTTTCCAACCCATCCAGATAAGCCTCAAGCTCTTCTTGCTGCATTTCCTTTTCGAAGCTCTGCCTGATGGAACCTTTGGGCAAACATCTGAAAAAACGCTCTTCCAGATAAACGGAAACTGTCTTATCTAACTGATTTAAAATGAATTGAACTTTCATTTTCACCTCTTATCCCTAAAATTTAACCCGCCTGGCCCTTTCCCGCCATGATTTTTAACTTTACCAAGAAAAATGACAAATTTTATTTACAATCAATAAAAAACCGGTTATTAATTATGTATATAGAGAAGCACATAAAATAAATAAGATTAAACAATTAAAGTTTATTTAATTTAATTAAAACAAAACCATGTCCGCTCCATCAACCCAGGGGCCGGTTGTAACCGGCATGTACATTCAGGCCGAATTAAAAGACGGAAACAAGGTTGTCGGCGAAAAAATCGTCGTCCAGGTCAAATGGGGCGGCAAAGACCGGCAAATCGAGTTCAAAATCAAGAATAAAGCAAGCGGCCAATACCAAAACCTGGCGGCTCTGGCCTCAAGTCCCGAACTTCAGGAGAAAATCAAAAGGGCCGTCGAGCTTCTTTTCAGCTCAACTCCGACGGAAGGAACAACACTTGGGGAACAAGCACTGGCGCCGACAGAACAAAAGCAAAGGGCCCTCTCAGCTTTAAAAAAAGACATCGCGGTCATTCTGGCGGAAAATTTACCGATTACACCGCAAGCAGAAAAAAGCTCAGAGCTGACAGCTTTAAAAAAATATAATTTTGAGAGACCGCCCCAAACATCAGGAACAGCCGCAATGTTTACTCATAGTCCGCCTCGGAAGAGCTCAGTTTCATTAAGCTTAACCGGCGTTGGTCCTCCCGCCGCTTCTTCTTCAGCACCACCTCCGCCGGCTTCTCCTTCAGCACCACCTCCGCCGGCTTTGACCACCACCGTTTCTTTGATTAAAAAAGTCGCAGAGAAAAAATTTGCTTCCAAGCGCGAATTTAAAATTTTTTTTTCTACTGAAGCTCAGGATGCCTTTT
>JBAZHS010000056.1:4970-7978 GCA_041652275.1 Parachlamydiales bacterium | reverse complement strand
CGAAGGGGGTCAGGCTGTATCTTAGGCCCGGCAGATATTTGAGCTGACAGACGGGGATCATGTAAAGCGGCATTTCCCGGCCCCAGAAAAGATAGTAAAAAAAAGAACTGAGGGAAAGATACGAAAAGGGATCGAGGGCGTTGATCCAGGCCTGGTGCCTGAGATGGGAGGCTTTTATTGGGGAAGACAGATAGGTCAGGTTGAGATCGACGCAGTAGTCATGGATGTCATGGCCGCTATGGTCTAGGGGGCTGAGCTCATCTTCTTGAGCGTAGAGCTTGGTGGAAAGGATGTATTCGTAGATGTCGTTGAAAGTGGCCAGGTAAAGGGAAGTTTCAAAGGGGTTCAGCCGGTTGTTTTTCATCCAGCTCATTTTGATGTTCTTGGCCAAAATGGCGCTGCCCTCGACGCCGGCCTGATCGATGGCGGAAAGCTGGAAGGGGTGGGTCTTTTTGATATTGAAGCTGGTATAGCCGGAATAGACCTTGATCCGGTAGCCGATGTTATCAAAGTAGTTTTTTCCGAAATCCCTCAGCCGGTAGCCGTGGCCGAAAATTTCATGTTGGGCGACATGGGTGGTGGAATTGATGATTTCCCAAAGGTAAAGGTCGGCCAGGCGGTATAAGAAAGCGCCGAAGCGGTTTTCGATTGGTTTTTTGAAGGGCCGGTGCTCAGCATTTTCCAAAGCTTTATGAAGTGAAAGCAGGTCTTTGGCGCCGCTGTCGGAGGTCATTTTCGGATCAATTACAAAGACGAGCTGTTCTGCGAAAAGCAGATTAAAGGCCAGCCAGGGAGTGAAAAGCCAAAACCAGAATTTGGGCGTGTGTTTGAGCATGTGGTTTTTTTTAAGGAGGGTTAAAAAGGGCTAGTTTAAAAATAATGGTTAAAGGCTACAAGAGAAATGATTTTTTTAAAATCTTGTGCCTAAAAGAGTTTTCGAATACTTATTTTTTTTAATATAAAAAAGGCTTTTCCTTGAAAAAAGCTAGTTCCGGCAGCCGGGAATTTTCTCTTGCGCAACCAAAGCGGCAGTTGCTTTTCTGCGCCGTTTCGGTAATTCTACAGAGAATGCTGCTCTTGAGCATTATGTACCATTAATTCCGTTACAAAAAAAAGGTTTAATGAGGGGATGAACTGTTGGTTGGATGCAAAGTTTTTTGTTTTTTCCAAAGCAGGGCCAAAGCATAAATAACAGCAGCCAAAAGGGCAATGGTTGCTCCCGGCGGGAAATTTAAAGAATAGGAAATGAAGGTCCCGCCCAAGTTCAAAAGGGCGGATAGAAGGACCGAAAAAATCATGATAACCGGCAGGCGCCTTAGAAAAAGTCCGGCGACAGTCGGAGGAATGGTTAACAGGGCGATCACTAAAATGATCCCGATGATCTGGATCAGCAGTACAATCGAAAGGGAGATCAGGCTTAAAAGAAAAAGATAATAACTTTTGATCGGGATCTTCTGCAGCTTTGCACTTTCTTCGTCAAAACAGACGGCTAAAAAGGGCCGCCAGAAAGCGATGACGACCAATAAAATAATAATGTTCAGGCCAAGAAGCATGAGGAGGTCGGCTTTCGAAATAAAAAGGATGTTGCCGAATAAAAACTCGGAAAATTCCACATTGTAAGAGGGGAGAAAAGAGATGAAAATAACGCCGATGGCCATGCCGGCTGACCAGATGGCGGAAACCGCCGCTTCTTCTTTTTGAGCGTGTTTTAGATGGATAAAACCGATCAAAAAAGCTGAGAGAATAGCGGCTAAAAAAGCGCCGATGGCCGGTGAAAAGAACCAGGCCGGGTGTTTGAAATTTAAAAAAGCAAACAGGCCGATCCCCCCGAGGATGCTATGGGAGACCGAGCCGGCCAGCGAAGTGATTTTTTTGATGACCACATAAGAGCCCATAATACCTGCGGAAAGGGAAATGAGCACGCCGGCTAAAAGCGCATTTTGTAAAAAGGGATTGGAAAAAAGATCGATTAAAAAAGTCATGTTTTTTTATTATCTTTGATTAACGGTTGGTGGTACAGGCCAACGGCAAAATGTTCGCAGATTTCATGGGGCAGCTTACGCGAGATGGTTTTTTCGACAAAAAGCAGGCTTTGGACCTCGTTAATGACGACATTCAGATCATGGCTAACCATTAAGACTGTTTTATTTTGCAGTTCGGTTTTGATCAGCTGAAAAATAATTTTTTCACCTTTTAAGTCCAGATTGGCCATTGGCTCGTCGAGAATTAAAATTTCCGGATTGGAGATCAGCGCTTTGGCAATGAGTGCTTTTTGGGCCTGGCCTCCGGAGAGGTTGCCGAAGGGCTGGTCTAAATAACCGCCCAGGCCAAGGGTTTCTAAAAGTCCGAGGGCCCTGGTTTTTACCGATGGGGAATATTGATAAAAAAAAGAATTTTTAGTGACCGTGCCCAAAAGGACGAGTTCTAAAACCGAAATGGGAAAATCCCTTTCGATTTTAGAAATCTGGGGGACATAGCTGATCTTGGGATAAAAATCGGCGGGTTTCTTACCAAAGACCAAAATCTTTCCCCTGGTCGGCTTTAAAAGTCCGCAGGCCAGTTTTAAAAAAGTGGTCTTGCCGCCGCCGTTTGGTCCGACAATGCCGACAAATTCGCCCGGTTTGATCTTTAGGTTGACTTTTTCTAAAACCGTCAGGTTTTCAAAAGCAAAGTCAACTCCTTGAAAAAGAATAGCCTCGGGCATAAAAATTACTCGGCGATGATACGCGCAATCGTTTGCAGGTTCTCCAGGTAATGGGCGGAATAGGGGTCGACTAAAAAAAGCGGCAGTTCAAGCTCTTGGCCGATGAACTGCGCTCCCTTATTATCGACCTGCGCTTGGATAAAGATCTTTTTAACGTTTTCTTTTTTAACCTGATTGAGCAGATGGTAAAGGGTTTTTAGATCAGGCTCTTTATTTTCATTTTCTACTGAAAGCTGTTTCAGGCCGTATTCGGCGCAGAAATAGGTGAAAGCCCGGTGTGAGGCCAGGATGGTCCTGTTTTTTG
>JBAZHS010000056.1:0-4960 GCA_041652275.1 Parachlamydiales bacterium | reverse complement strand
TTGCCAGGTCCAGTTTGGTTCTGATTTCCCGGTCGGTTTTTTCGATTTCGGTTTTTAAGTTTTGGAAGTTGTCTTCATAAAGGTTTTGGTTTTCGGGGAAGGCTGAAGCGAGCATATCGGTAATTTTTTTAGCCTGGATCAAGGCGATCTTGGGTGAAAGCCATAAGTGTCCGTCGTGGTTGATTAAGGCAATCTTTTCATTGAGGTTGCATTCGATCAGCTTTTGGTTATAGGGGCGCAGAAGCTCTAAAAAAGTTTTTTCGAAAGGCTCTTCGGAACGGAACCAGATCAAAGCCCGGGTTGCAGAGGTCAGATGTTTGGGCGTAGGTTCAAAGTTATGGGGGTCGGCTCCGGCGGGAATCAGGTTTTTAACTTCCAGGGTCTCTCCGGCAATTTTTTGTACAAAAAAAAGATAAGGAGGTATGGAAACCAGGACCAAAGGTTTTTTTGGTTTTACGGAAGGTTTTTTTTCTCCCGAACAGCCGGCCAATAAAAACAGGCTCGCAAACAGCAGGTAAAAAAATTTTTGCATAAATGTCCTTCTAATATTGCTCTTTTAGGATAATTTTGCAAGCCATTTGGCGCTTGCCAGATAAAGTAAAATTAGGTACTCTTTTTTTTCTTTTAGGAGAGATGTCCGAGAGGCTTAAGGAGCACGCTTGGAAAGCGTGTATATGCGAAAGTATATCGTGGGTTCGAATCCCACTCTCTCCGTTTTAAGTTTTTTATTTAAAGAGGTTGCTGATGGGCCTGCCGGTTAGAAACAGCTTTCGGGTTATGGTTTTTAGTAGGACCGGGGCTGATCTATCCGTTCGTTTTGTTTCGGTATTTATCGGACATTATTAAGGAAAAATATCCTTAAGAATTGATTTGTCTCAAAAACTGGGTATTTATAAGTGTTAGAAGTTCTTTAGCTGGTACAAAAAGGCTGATTTTTTTACGGAAGAGTGGCAGAGCGGCCGATTGCGTCTGTTTCGAAAACAGATGATCCGGCAACGGATCCGGGGGTTCGAATCCCTCCTCTTCCGCCATTGCAACGAATTCGAACCCTTGCCTTCCTCTAGGAGAGCAAGGGTATCGATATTACTGTAAGCCGTATAGTAAGATTGATTTTGAATAAGCCGTCCATTCTCAATAACACATTCTCCTGGCACTGGTTCCATATCGATTGTTCCTAAAAGATCTTTTAACGCTAAAGCCGAGGCTTTGGTGTTTATGTTGAGAGTTTCGTACAAATTGTCCGTAAGCGGCAATTCTACCCATCTTTTTAAAAATTCATTTTTTAAGCAGCATTCTTTTGTATTTAAAAAAACAAAGGAGTGTTTATGGCAAATCCCGCATCTTTAAAAAAGCGTCAAGAGTGGAAAGACAAAATTCTCAAACAAAAAGCAAGCGGAAAGACAATTGAAAGCTGGTGCCGTGAAAACAGCATAGCTCCCCATCTTTTCCACTATTGGAAAAAGCAGTTTTTTTCTGAAGCTTTTAATCGATCAGGCTTTACCGAACTTGGCGATAGAAATGCTGGCGTTGCGATTGAGTGCAAAGGCGTTGTTGTCCATCTGGAAAGGTCTTTCGATCCGGCTGTTTTAAAAAGCTGCCTGTCGATATTGAGGACCGGCAAATGCTAGCCTTAAATTCCAATGCCCGATTTTTTCTTTGCCAATACCCAGTGAGCATGCGAAAAAGTTTTAATGGCTTAAGCGCTGATGTCGAAGCGCTTTTTCCAAATGAGCTTTTGTCGGGTGCTTTTTTTATTTTTCTGAATCGGCAAAAAGACCATATGAAAATATTATTCTGGGACGGAGATGGATTAGTTATTTGGTATAAGCGTCTGGAAAAAGGTTCTTTTTCATATCAAACCGGAACTAAAACTTTAGACCGAAAAGCTTTTTTAATGTTTTTGGAGGGCATTGTTCCCAAGCGGATAAACAAGCGTTATAAAAACTAAAAAAAGATTATTTTTCTTTTGATTTTCATAGATAAAATTGGTATAATTTTCCGCATGAATTTATCAAAAACAACTACCTTTGAAGAGCTAAAAAAGTTAGTGTTTTTGCTGAACGACCAAAACACTTCTTTGCAAAACCAAAACACTTTTCTGCAAGAAAAAAACAGCCAGCTTGAAGAACAGCTGAACTGGCTTAAAAAACAGCTTTTTGGCAAAAAGTCTGAAAGGGAAATACCGGCCAATCCAGATCAGCTGATTTTTAACGGCTTTGAAGACATAGAGGTTGTTGAGCAAACTCTAAAAACCGTCAAAGCCCACAGTCGCAAAGATTCCAAAAAAGACATTACCAAGATTACTGTTTCTCCTGACATTCCAGTAAAAACTGTTACCATGGACATTCCGGAAAGCGAAAAAATCTGTAAAACAACCGGTATTGCTTTAAAACGATTTGGAGAAGAAGTCTCAATTAAGCTAATTCATAAGCCAGGCTCTTATTACATTCAAAAAACCATCCGGCCTAAATATGCTCTGCCAAATGGAGAGGGAGTAAAAATGGTTTCTCTTCCAGACAGCGTCATTCCCAAATGCCGGGTCGACGAAGGCATCCTGGCAGATATCATTACGAAAAAATATGCAGATCATCTGCCTTTATATCGCATCTCTGAAGAGTTTGCCAGAGACGGCATCGGCATTCCACGGCAGCTTTTATCCAAATGGATGATCAAAATCGGCCTGGCTTTAAAACCTCTTTACAACGAAATCAAAAAAAGAATTCTTTCAAGCAATAATGTTTTTATCGACGAGACTCCGATAGCCATGCAGGACTCTCCAAAAGTCAAAACAGCCTTTTTATGGGTCATGGCTGGCGGAAAAGAAAAAGATCCTTTTTACAGGATCTACGACTTTAAGCTGAACCGCAATCATGAAAATGCCCAAGAGCTGTTAAAAGACTACCATGGAGTGGTTCATTCCGATAAATATGGGGCTTATGTCAGAATGGCAGAGCAAAAACTCTTTGAGTGGTGTCCGTGCTGGGTGCACATCCGGCGAAAGTTCATAGAATCCCAGACCGATCCGAACTTTACCAATTACATGCTTCGAAAAATCAAATACCTGTTCATGTTCGAAAGAATAGCCTGGGGCAGGCCCGAAGAAGAGCGGTTAAAAATACGCAGAGAAAAAGAAATTCCGATTATCGATGAATTGATAGCGTCTGTAAAAAATAAACTGCATGACAGGCATATTTTGCCGAAGTCTAAATTGAAAGAGGCCCTTGGTTATTTCTACAGTCTGATCCCTTATTTGAAAAACTACACCAAGTTCCCTTATGCCCGCATTGACAATAATACGGCTGAAAGAGCTGTCCGTCCGATTGCGATTGGCAGAAAGAACTGGCTTTTTGTCGGCAGCGAAGATGCCGGAGAAGCTTGCGCAGTATTGTTATCGCTGACACAGACCTACCGAGCTTTAAATATAAATCCCCGAGAGTACTTCGATGATATGCTTAGAAGGTTTATGGGCCATAGCTTTTCGAAGCTCTATGAACTGCTGCCTGATGAATGGCTGAAAAGCCGGTCTATAAGTCAATAACAATTATTCTTCAACATGGGTAGAATTGCCGCTTACATTGGTATACTAAGCAAATAGTTGGACATTTTATGGGCGGGTATTGCAGATCGCAGGAGTGGCTTGAAGCTTTAGAAATGGGTGTTTTAAAAAAGATGCCTGAAGGCACATTGTCTAAACTGGTATCAGACAATGGCTGCCAGCCCTCTTCAATATTCTTTCAAAAAGCCTACCAGCTATAACAACCCTAAGGGGAATGCAGATACAGAAAGGCTAATGCGCACTATGAAAGAAGAGTGCCTTTGGCTGACTGAATGGACGAGCTTTGAACAACTCAAAAAAGCTCTTGATAACTGGATTAGCTTTTATAACCGGGAATATCCGCATTCAGCGCTTGGTTATAAAAGCCCAGATGAGTTTGAGAAACTAGTAAAAAAACCGGCGGCCTAGTCTCCATTAAAAAGGCTTGCCTTAATGGGTGGTATTACAAATGACCATGTCCATCTTTTAGTCAACTATCCTCCTAAAATTTCCCTCTCCTCCCTTATTAATAGTTTAAAGGGGGTTTCTTCCAGGCTAATTAGAAGAAAAGGGTACAACTCTATTCAAAAAGCGCTATGTGGAAACAATTTATGGTCGCCAAGTTATTTTGCGAGCAGCTGTGGTGGAGCTCCTTTGAAAATCTTAGAACAGTATATTCAACAGCAAAAACTTTTAGATTCAGAAATTGACAATGCCTTTAATTCTTAGCGCCAGCGTATCCTGCCCCTGAACGAACAGGTTTTGCTGGCGTCCTTATAGATAAAAAAAACCTGTTTTTTCACATCATAGAAAAACGGTTGCTTTGCCGGGCTTCTGGATTCATCGATGGGAATATTGGAAATCAGCGGCCAAGCCGTCCGGGCTTTTTTTTAAGGGTTGCCCTTCGTCGATCTGAAAAGGAACTATAGCTTTTTTTTTTGATTTGATATGCTAAAGAACTTAGCTTTGAAGGCCCAAGGCCCCGGGTTTGAAAGTTTGCAGGGGGCCCTTAAAAAACGAAGGTTGTTTATGGCAAAAAAAAGAATTCTTACCGGCGACAGGACGACGGGGCCTTTGCATTTGGGCCATTATGTCGGTTCTTTGTCGAACCGGGTGGCCCTTCAGGATGAATACCAGCAATTTGTTATTTTGGCCGATGTCCAGGGCCTGACCGACAATGTGGAGCAATCAAAAAAAGTTCGCCGGGGCGTTTTGCAGGTGGCCCTCGACTATTTGGCCGTCGGCATCGATCCGGAAAAATCGGTTATTTTTGTCCAGTCGATGATACCCCAGATCAGCGATCTGACCATTTATTTTCTGAATTTAGTGACCTGGAACCGCCTAAAGCATAATCCGACTGTCAAAGCCGAGATCAAACAAAAAAACTTTGGGGAGAATGTCTCGGCGGGTTTTATGATTTATCCG
>JBAZHS010000055.1:0-8057 GCA_041652275.1 Parachlamydiales bacterium | reverse complement strand
GGCCCCTGAAAGACTCGATTTTCATTCAGCTGGTTGACCGGCTTTATCTGCCTTACGCCAAGACCGTCTCGGTCTTGGCCCTTTTGCCTTTGGTCATGTTTTACACCAGGCTTTTAGAGCGCTTTCCAAGAGAAAAGATGCTGCTGCTGCTGCCGGCTTTTTATGGTTTCAGCGTGCTTTTTTTTGCCGTGATCATGTTTTTTGCCCAGGGCTCTTCGGAAGAGATTGCCAAAAGGTCCTTGATTTGGCTGACGGCTACCAGGGCCCTGGGCTATCTGTGGTATCTTTTTATTGAAAGTTTCGGTTCTTTGGTGGTGGCGCTTTTTTGGGCCTTTTCCGCAGATACGACCGGTCCTGTTTCGGCCAAAAGGGGCTTTCCCTTGGTTGTGACCCTGGGACAGCTCGGGGGGATTGTTTTTCCATATAGCATCGGCGGCCTGCCCCATCGGCTGGGACTGCAGACGGATACGCTTTCGATTGTTTTTTTGGGCTGTTTGATTTTATTGATTATTCCGCTGGTGCGTTATTTCTTGAAAAAGACTCCGGCCCGGCTTTTGGCGGCCTTTCAGGGGGAAAACGAAAAAAAGGAAAAGTCCAAGCCGGAGCCCAGCTTTTTAGAGGGGCTGAAACTAATGCTCAAGCACCGCTATCTTCTTGGTATTTTTGCCGTTAATTTTATTTTCGAGGTGCTGGTAACGATCTTTGATTTTAATTTCAAGATCGCCGCCAGCTTGCAGTACTCCGGAGTGGCCTTAAGCCATTATCTGAGTTTTTACGGCTCGGTTGTCAACGTGGTCTCTTTAACCTGTTTAACTTTGGGCATCAGCAATATTACCCGTTTTTTGGGCCTGGGCGTTGCCCTGGCGGCCATGCCCTTTATTCTGGGAGCCGCCCTGTTCGGCTTTTTAACGGTGCACTCGCTTTCTTTTCTTTTTATCTTGATGGTGGGGGCTAAAGCCATCAACTATGCTTTAAATGGTCCAGCTTTAAAACAGCTCTATATTCCGACAACTTCCGATGTGCGTTTTAAGGCCCAGGCCTGGATCGAGACCTTCGGCTCGCGCTCTTCCAAAGAAACGGGCTCGCTTTTCAATATGTCCCTCGCCCCCCTGCAAAGTTTTTTCGGAGCGGCTTCCGGCTACAGCTATTATTTGGCATTAAGCGGCTTTTTGGGTTTTCCGCTTTTGGCTTTTTGGCTTTTAATAGCGGTCTTTTTAGGTAAAACTTTCCGCCGGGCGACCGAGGCCAAAAAAGTGGTTTGCTAAAACTTTTTTGCTAAAAAGGTTTGAAGCCGAAGGGCGGGGAACCCGAGCTTCCGGACCATCCCGGGCCTTTTAGCTCTAAATATTAGCAAGCGGCCTGCGGGTTGTTTGAAAATAAAACCGGTTAAAAATGCGGATTGTTTTTTTTAATAAAAAACTTTTCAAAAAAATATTTTAATTTTAAACTTTTAGCAATTTTTTTTATGCCAAAATAAAGTGAATAAGAAAATTGTTTCTGCCTTTTTTTCCGGTTTGGAAGAAGCGGTTTATTCTAAAAATCATAGAGAGCCGCTGGATAATAAAATTCAGCTTTTGGCGCTCAAGCAGCTGCCGGATTTAATGTTTGCGGGCTCCGGAGTTTTTTTCAGCGTTATGAAAATGTCTTCCGCCCTGATTCGTGCGGCCCTGGGAAAAAGACACCGGCTTTTGGAAGAAAAAAATTGCCCTTCCGCTGTCCGGAGCCTGCCAGGGGAGGAGTTTTTGCCGATCGGCTTAAAACCCAACCCTTATGCTCTTTGGCTGAACGCTTTTTTGCAGTTCGTTTTGTTCGTGCCCTCTTTAAGGGTGCTTTTTGATTATACGCCGAAAAGTTTTTTGCCTTTTAACCGGTTTATCGACTGTTACTTTGCCGATAGGAAAGAAGGAAAAACGGCCTGCAGCTTTGATACTTTGCTGCTTTTGGAGGCGCTCTCGGAATGTTTTCAGAAAAGCTTTGCTTTTTTTAAAGAGTTTTTTGATCTTTCCGGCCTTCTGGAGCAGATTAAAACAGCGGCCGGAATGGCTAGGTCCGGCTTAAAAAATGGCTTGTGTAAAAAAGAGCTGGCGGAAATCAGCTCCGATGATTTGGAAAATTTTTTTTTGCCGGGGCCTTTTCCCGCGGCTCTTTTAACGAAACAGAAATATCCCTTTGAAAGAAAAAAGCATCTTCCCAAGCAGCTTTTTTTACCCAATGGCGTTTTGTATGAGCTGAGCGCTTTTGTTGAATACCGGGCTGATTTTTTAACGGAAGGCAGCTATTTGGCGTATTTAAAGCCGGGTGGTCTTTGGTACCAGTGCGATGATCTGAGAATTGTTCAGATGCGCTCGGAATATTTGCAGACCGCCATTAACCGCGCCCTGATTTTATACTATAAAAAAGTGGAGCTTGGGCAGGCTAAAGCGCGGGTCTAGGATCTAATTTTAAAATCTTGCGCTCCGTTTTTTTTAAGGGGGCTTAAGTCTTTTTTCGTAGAAAAATAAAGCGGTTGTTCTTGGCCGCTAAACCTTTGCTTGGAAAAAAGAAAAGCCCGGCGTTTTTTTTCAGACATTTTTTATTTTACAACAGCAGCGGCCTGTTTTTGCCGAAAGAAGCGCTTTTGGACGGTATTTTTTTTGATAAAAAAAAGCCCGGAGCTTAAGGCTCCGGGCTGGTCAAAAAAGTTTTTTTAGCAAAACCTTTTATAACTTGCTGTTTAAAAGTTCCGGCAAGTTTAGTTTAAAGCGCCTTCTTTAGCAGGCTCCAGTGCTTTTTGAGCAGGAATTTCTGCTTTTTCGCTCTGTTTTTCCAAAAAGAGCTTATTTAAAGAGCGTGCGCCCAAGATCCAGATGGCAATCACGGCAAAAAGCAGGATCGCCAAATAAGGCAGGGAAGCGCCCATTGAGCCGCAGACCACAAAAAGGAACTGCTGGATCAAAGAGCCGCCGGACTTGCCGAGTCTGGCGCCGACCACATCGATGGCGGCCTTGCCTTTGACTTTCGATTCGGCATCCAGAGGGATATAGGCCATTTCTTTACTTGGATCAAAGAGCGAATACTTGGTGGCCTTGCTCATGATGTTTTGGATAGCTCCGATAATCACCGCTAAGAAAAGCGGGGTTGTGCCCATGGCGGCGATCAGGCCGGTCATCTGTCCTTTAAAGAAGATGAACGAGAAGAAAAGCGCGCCGGTGATTAAAAGCACTACCGGTGTGAAAAGAGCTGCCGCTCCCCAGCCGAACTTACGCAGAACGTTGCCGCCGACAAACAGCATCATCAGAACGGTGGTCAGGCCCGTGATCGTCGAGAAGACTCCCATGAAAGTGCTGTAATCGTTGGAATTGGGGAACTGGGCTTTCAGCTGTCCTTTCCAGGTTACTTCAACGACATTGATGGCAATGCCGTAGGCGATTACCAAAAGGGCAATTAAAAGGACATATTTGGACTTGGCCAGATAAAGAAAACTTTCTTTTAGGGACATCTTGATTTTTTCTTTTTTGGCTTTTAACTGGGCCGGATCGTAGAAACGGGCATCGGTCAGCACATTTTTATTGATCCAGCGGTAAGTCAAAATAATCATCAGTCCGGCAAAAACCACCATGCCCATCAGGTAGTTCAAAGAGACTCCCCAGGCATCAATGCCGGCGGGTACTTTGCTGCGGATGGCGGAAGCAAGAATAATGCAGGGGCCGGAAAAGAGCAGGGCCACGTTGGCGCCAAGGCCGAAGAGCGCGTAGAAGCGCTTGGCTTCGGAGACCTTGGTAATATCATTGGCAAAGCCCCAGAAAAGCAGGGAAAGCACAACCGAGCCCCAGAGTTCGGCCAAAACATAAAAAAGGGAAAATGTCCAGTTTCTAAAGATGGCGATAATGCCGTAAAAGCCTTTGGGCAAAACGGCGCTGAGATGGTCGGCCAGCTGGGTGGGGTGCAGGTGCTCGCGCAAAGGGTACAGAACGGTTGCGAAAAGCGCGAAGAAAACAATGAACGGGCTGATCGTGGCGTAGAAAAGTGCTTGCTTGCTCAGCCTGTTGGAAAGCTTGGCGTAAATGATCATGAAAATGATCGCCATGGGCAGCACTCCCCAGAATTTAATAAAGGGAATGGCTTCGGCGCCGGAGCCCGGAGCTGTGACCAGCAGAGTATCTTTGGTGTCTCTTAAAACGGTATAGTTGAAAGAGATAAAAAAGAACAAAAGAAACATGGGGAGGATCTTTTTCAGCTCGAAATTATGCACGGGCCAAAAGAAGGACCTCCACTTGCTAAACTCAGGTTGCTTGGTTGCTGTTGACATAAACTAAATCCTTTTAGTTATTACTTGGAAAAGTATCTATTATATATGGTTTCCAATCATTTTTTCAAGACAAAGCTTTTGTTCCAGGAGGGTTTGGCCGGAGCGCTGTTTTTGGAGATTTTTTTAAAAGTATTTTTTAGAGGGATGGTTTTTAGGTTTTTTTCAAGAAAAGTTTGCTGTTTTTTTGTTTGTGAAAAAAAACTTTTAAAAACAGATTAAAAAAATGGAAGAGAAAGGAAAAGCCGCAAGAAATAAAAATTTTTTAAATAAAACTAAAATTTAAACTAAATTATTTAATTTAATTTCTTTTTAGGTAAAAATTCCGGGGCTTTTTTCTTTTTTTAGCTTTTTAAAAAACAGTTTAAAAACAATTTTGAAACAAAAAAAATTCCGGATAAAACAAAAGGCCTCTGGGGTTAAACATCCCGGAGGCCGGAAGAAAAATTTTTGAACCCGGCCGGGATTTCTAGGTTAACATTTTTGGCGGACCGGCTTGGTTCAGTTGATTTTTGCAGTCTTCAGTTTAGCCGTTTGTGGAGTTGAGCATGTTAAAAGCGCTGGCCGCTTCGCTATAGCCGTTCCAAAGCTCCGGTTCAACCCGGTTTTTACGGATCGAGAGGATCAGCTCGCGTTTATAGGAAGCAAGCGATTTTTTTGGGCTGAGCAGGGAAATGATCTCTTTATCTCCGGCAAGACGGGCAATGTGCAGCATTCTTTCCAGCTGGAGGCGGGAAAAGGTGATCTGGTCTTTTCTTTTTCTGGAACCGCGCGGGGCTCTGGACTTGGGAGCGACAATGGAGGGCCGGTCGGCGTTGATGATGTAACGGCTGATCAGGGTGGCCAGCTGGGAGGGGTTTTTATGTTTTAATTTTTTCAAGGTAAAGTGGTGCATATAGCCGCCGCTTGTGACCGGGATATATTTGCACAGTTCATTTTCCTTTTTGGCGCCGATTTTTTTAATCGCTTTGGAAATATGTTCTTCAACTTCTTTTAAATTAAGAGTTTTTTCTTCTGTCATAACCATTTAATTCCTTCCTTTTTAAACTTTAATCTTTTGTAAAAGATAACAGTTTTACAAAATACTTTATAAAGGGCAACTTTTTTCTTACAAAATTTATTTATTATGTCATTATATGTTAGCCTTCGCATTATTGCAAGTTTTAGTTTTATTAATTAAAAAAAACTACTTGGATAATGTTTGACTTTTCTCAAGCTGTTTTGTTAACTTTTTAACTTATTTATGAAAAAAATTATTCTTTTAGGCTCGAGCGGTTCGGTCGGGCAGAACACCTTGCAGGTAGTGCGTAATTTTCCCGAAGAGCTGGAAATTTTTGCCCTGGCGGCGAAAAGCAACGGGGCTCTTTTAGAACAGCAGATTCTGGAGTTTAAGCCGAAAATGGCGTTGCTTTTTGAAGAAGCGGCCGCCAGGAACCTGCGCTCGAAGGTGAAGATTCCGGTTTTAAGCGGGGCGGCGGGCTTGAAAGAGCTTTGCCTTCATCCTGAAGCCGGCCTGGTGGTGGCGGCGATGAGCGGCACTGACGGCTTAAGGCCGCTTGTGGCGGCGATTGAAAGCGGCAAACAGATTGCTTTGGCCAATAAAGAAGCCCTGGTTTCGGCCGGTGCTTTAATTATGGAAAAAGTTAAGCAAAGCGGGATTGATCTTGTGCCTGTCGACAGCGAGCACAGCGCCATTTTCCAGTGCTTGCAGGGAATTCCCCAAGCAGCGCTCAGGCGGTTGATTTTAACGGCCTCCGGCGGGCCCTTCTGGCAGAAAAGCTTATTGGATTTAAACCGGATCGAGGTTCGCGATGCGCTTGCGCATCCGACCTACCGGATGGGAGCGAAGATTTCGGTGGATTCCTCAACTTTAATGAACAAAGGCCTTGAAGTGATCGAGGCCCATTTTTTATTTGGCGTTAAAGCGGAAAAGATCGAGGTGGCCATTCATCCGCAGAGCCTGGTCCATAGCCTGGTGGAATGTGTCGACGGGGCTCTTTTGGCCCAGATGAGCTATCCGGACATGAAGCTGCCGATTCAATTTGCCTTAACCTATCCTGAGCGCCGGAAGGCCTCGATCAGGTATTTTGATTTCAGCCGGGAAGTGAAAATGGAATTTTTTCCGCCGGACTTAAAGCGGTTTCCCTGTCTGTCCCTGGCTTATCAGGCTTTAGAAATGGGCGGCTCCGCTCCCTGTTTTTTAAACGGGGCCAACCAGATGTTGGTCGAGCGTTTTTTAAAAAAGGAGATCGGTTGGATGGAAATCAGCGCTAAACTGGCCAAATTAATTTCTTCTCACATTCCGGAAAATATGCTAGATTTAGAAGCTATATTAGAGATGGACCGCAGGGCCAAACAAGCAGCAGCAAAGGTTTAAAAAATGGTTTTTCAAGTTTTATATTTGGTTTTAGCTTTTTTAGGTTTGGGCGTTTTAATTGTGCTTCATGAGCTGGCCCATTATTTTATGGCCAAAAGAGCCGGTATGCGGGTCGAGGTTTTTTCGATCGGCTTCGGCCGGGCGCTTTACTCGTGGAAAAGAGGGCAGGAGAAATGGCAGATCGCCTGTCTGCCCTTCGGCGGCTATGTCAAGATTGCCGGCATGGAGCAAAAAGCTAAAGAAGAGCTTTTTGAAGTAAAAGACGGTTTTTTTAGCAAAACTCCTTTTCAGCGGATAAAAGTGGCCCTGGCCGGGCCTTTGGCCAACCTGCTTTTTGCTTTTTTGGCTTTTTCAGTGCTCTGGCTGGCCGGCGGCCGTGAGCAAAATTTCCAGCTTTTTACTAAAAAAATCGGCCTGGTCGACCCTGATTCTAGGCTTTTTGCCCGGGGCATTCGCTCCGGCGACGAACTGGTGGAATACAATGGCCGGCCCTATTCGGGCTTTAAGGACCTGCTTTTGGCCTCGGTCATGAAAAAAACCGAGCTGAACCTGAAGGGCAGCCAGGTTGATTATTACCACAACCTGAAAAGAACTCCTTTCGACCTGACTTTGCCGACCTATGCTTTAAAGGCTGGGGAAAAAAGCCTGTCTACTATCGGCATCGAGAATCCCGCCAGCTTAATTTTTTATGATGCCGCCAAGACCGATTTAAAGCTTAACCCTTCCCTGGCTGCAAGCGGCCTTCAAGACCAAGACCGCCTGCTTTGGGCCGACGGAGAGGTCCTGTTTTCCTTGCCCCAGCTGATCAAAAAGATCAATGAGCCGGCCTGTTTTTTAACGGTGCAAAGAAACGGCCGGATTTTCCAGTCCGGGTTTTACAAGGTCAAGTTTGAAGATTTGAAAATGGAAAAAGATGATTTGGCGGAGATCGACGACTGGAAACATGAAGCCGGGATCAAGGACAAATTAGCGAAGCTCTTTTTTCTTCCCTGTTATTTTGACAAGCAGGGACGGGTGGAGAACCGGCTTTCCCTTTGGGATGAAAAGCTCGCGGAAATTGTTTATCGCCCGGATTTCGGCTCTTTGCAAAACGGCGACCGGATTCTGGCCGTTGACGGCCAGAAGGTCTTTTCGGGCCGGGATATTTTAAAAGCCCTGCAGAAAAGGCGGGTTTTGATCATTGTCCAAAGGGGCTTTTCCAAAGCGGGGCTGAATTTTCAAAACTGCGACGAGCGTTTCGACGAAGTCTTTTTAAACAGCCGGCTGGAGCCTTTGGTTAAGAGTATTGGCTCCAAAGAAGTGCTTAGCGGTTTAGACGACCTGGTGCTTTTAGCGCCGATCGAGCCGGTTACTTTGGAAACTTTAATGGAAAGGTCCGGTCAAAAAGCGCTTTTA
>JBAZHS010000054.1:0-8101 GCA_041652275.1 Parachlamydiales bacterium | reverse complement strand
GCGAAGTCATGATCCCGCGCTAGCCAAATTGGCGGCGCGGTCAAAAACAATCTGCCGGTAGAAGTCTGTCGGCTGGCCGTTAATCTGGAACTTGCTGGCGTAGTGAAAATAATTTTGGGGCTTTTGCGCTTCAAAACGCAGCGGAATTTCCCTTTTCAGAAGGATGGTTTTGGGATCAGCGGCTTTTTGCAAGGAGAATTTGGCGGGGGCGAAAGGAACCAGGTTGGCGGCCCGGGGCAGATATTTTTTGACCAGGTTTGCTTTTTGGATGGTGTCGAAGGTTAGTTCCAGCTGGGCTCCGTCGGTGGATTTTAAACTTAAAGCCGGCTGTCCAAGTTCTTTCAGATAGGCCCCGAGCCAGTCGCAGCTGGCTTCTTCCAGGCTGTTGACACGGTTTAAAATACTTTTTCCAGCGGCCAAAGCCTCGGTTTCGCCGATAGGCTTTTTGAGCGGTTTGGAATAGTAGAAAACCGTCGGAAGAATATTATATAAGGTGAGGGCTAAGACGGCTAAAATAATAAAAAATTGCCAACGCTTTTGCATATTTTTTTCTTTGATTTTTAAATTTCTTAAAAATAGTAGAATACTGAATAGGAAGCGATTCTGTCTAGAAAATAAACCGCTTCTTTTTTAAGCAAATTCTTTAAGGCCTTTCGTAAAAAGCCCTTCTTTTATAAGGTTTTTTCGATTATTCTGGCAGAAAAATTACCAAGTTAAACGGCATGCAGAGCCCCTTTTCCGAAGAAGAGCTGGCGCTTTTGGATTTCAAGCGCATTCCCAGGCATGTGGCGATCATTATGGACGGCAACCGAAGGTGGGCGAAGAAGCAGGGCTTAAGCCGTTTTTCCGGCCATCGCCGGGGAGCGGAAAACCTGGTGGAGATTGTGTCGGCAGCTGCCTGTCTAAAGATTAAAATCTTAACCGTTTATGCTTTTTCGACGGAAAACTGGGAAAGGCCCAAAAGCGAGGTGGCCACCCTTTGGAGGCTTTTCGAAGAATATTTGGAAAAGCACGAAGCCGAATTTCAAAAGAACCAGGTGCGCCTCCAGGCCATCGGGGACCTTGACAACTGTCCCGCTTCTTTTCAAAAAAAACTGCAGCATGCCCTGGCTTTAACGGCAAACAACCAAAAAATCACTTTGGTTCTGGCGATCAATTACGGTGGCCGGAACGAAATCTTGCGCTCGTTTCAAAAAATGCTGGCTGCTTATGATCAAAAGCTCTTAAAAAAGGAGCAGCTGACCGAAGAGCTTCTCGGCGGTTTTTTGGATACGGCCGGTTTAGAGGACCCGGAGCTTTTGATCCGCACTTCCGGCGAACAGCGGCTAAGTAATTTTTTACTGTGGCAGCTTTCTTATTCCGAACTTTATCTTACGCCGACTTTTTGGCCGGCTTTTTCGCCCAAAGAACTTTTACAAGCCCTGATTATTTTTCAAAAGCGCCAACGGCGCTTCGGAGGAGACTGATGAAAGATTTAGCCCGCAGGCTTTTGGCTTCTTTGTTCGGCGTCAGCCTGCTTTTTATTTTACTTTATTTTGCCAAGCAGCCCTTTTTTCAGGGGGCCCTGGCCCTTTTGATTGCGCTTTTATGCGCTTTTGCCCTGCAGGAGTTCAGCCAGCTGGCCAAAGCCAAGGGCCTGAAGCTGAAAACGGCTTTTTTGATTCCCAGCGGCGTTCTTTTCAGCCTTTCATTTTTTCTTTGCCCGGATTTTTCGTTTTTTCTTTTCTGGGCTTTTTTCTTGTTTTCGTTTCTTTTGGAATTTAAAAAAACGGAGGGCGCTTTTTTATCTGTTGGCTCCAGTGTCTTTGGTTTTTTATATGTCGCCCTGCCCCTGGGCCTGGTGTTTCCGATCTTATATTCTTCGCATTTTGACGGCAGAATGTGGCTTTTTTACCTTTTGGCCGTTACGAAAAGTACGGATGTCGGCGGATATTTCGGCGGGATGTTTTTCGGTAAAAAGAAATTGGCCGAGCATTTGAGCCCGAAAAAAACGATTGCCGGAGCAATTGCCGGGACTTTGGCGGCTGTTTTTGTCAGCTATCTTTTTTACTCTTTCGGGCAGAGTGTGGCCGGAGGCAGGGAGTCTGGATTTGTTCTGAGCTTGGGCGCCGCTTTGGCCTTGGGCCTGGCCCTGGCTGTTTTCGGCCAGGCCGGCGATCTGGCCGAATCGCTTTTAAAAAGGGATGCCAAGACCAAAGACAGCGGCTGTCTGCCGGGTTTTGGCGGCGTTTTGGACCTTTTGGATTCTTTGCTCTTTACTTTACCGGTGCTTTTTTTTTATTTGGAGGCAGTCAAATAAATGCTGATTACAATTGACGGACCGGCAGGTGTCGGTAAATCGACGGTGGCCAAAAAGCTCGCCCAAAAGCTGGCTTTTGCTTATTTTGACACGGGGGCGATGTACCGCTCGGCGACTTTGTTTTTGCTGGAAAAGGGCATCGATCTGGAAGATGAAGCAGCCATTAAAGACGCCCTGGCGGATTTTCATTTTGAAGTCAGGCTGGAAAATGGAGAAAAGCATTATTTGGTAGATGGCCAGGAAGTCACTGACAAGATCCGTTCTTTAGAGATTACCGAAAAGGTTTCGACGGTTGCGGCCAAAGGCTTTGTCCGCGAAGAGCTGGTCAAGATCCAAAGAAAATATGCCAGGGGCAAAAATGCCGTTTTCGAAGGGCGCGATATGGGAACGGTGGTTTTTCCCAAGGCCGACTTAAAATTTTATTTGACGGCCCAGGGAGAAATTCGGGCCCATCGCCGGGCCGATGAGCTGAAAAGCAAACATGAAGAGGTGGCTTTTGAACAGATTTTAAAAGACTTGAAACAAAGGGACGAGCGCGACATGACCCGCAGCCATTCGCCCCTGCGCTGTCCTGCGGATGCTTTTTTGATCGACACTTCTGCTCTTTCGATCGAAGAGGCGGTTATGACGCTTTATAGCTATTACCAGGAAAAAACCGCCCGCAGCCGTCCCTATTTTTTTAAAATGAAGCCTTTTTATGCTTTTGTGCTTTTGTGCTCCTGGCTTTTTTTCAAGTTCTTTTACCGGTTGGAGGTTTTGGGAGCTAACCATTTAATTCCGGGCAGGGGGATCATTGCTTCGAACCATTTGTCTTATTTCGACCCTCCGGTCGCTTCCGTCTCTTCTTTGGAAGAAATCCATTTTCTGGCCAAAAAAGAGCTCTTTGAAATTCCTTTTTTTGGCTGGATTATCCGCCGGCTCAATTCCCATCCCCTGACTGGCAGCGGCGCCGATGTCGGCACCTTTAAAAAAATTATTACGCTTCTAAAAGAGAACAAGAAAGTTCTGCTTTTTCCCGAAGGCGAGCGCAGTCTATCGGGGAAACTGGGTGCGCTCCAGCCGGGACTGGGTTTTTTGGCTTATATGGCTCAAAGCCCGATTATTCCGCTTTTTATTGAAGGCACTTACCAGGCCTGGCCGAGAGATAAAAAATGGCCGCGTCTTTTTGGCCGTATCCGGGTCCGTTTCGGCTCTCCGATCGATCCGCAGGAATTTGTCCGGCTGGATAAAAAAACGGCGATTGCCCAAATTTCCGAGCGTTTGGAAAAAGAGCTTAAAGATTTGGAAAAGAGTTTTCATCCCGGGATAAATTAGTTTTTAAAATCCGCCGATCTTCATAATTTTACGGTAGGGACAGCTATCTGCTTTTTTTTAAGATCCAAAATGGACGGGAAAGGTTTTTTGTCGGGAATTTTCCGGCTTTAGGGGCGGCAAGGCTTAAAAAAACCGATAAAAAATCATAGGTGTTCTTTTTCTTTTCTGTTTAGCGTTTAAAATTAAGCTTTAAAATAGCGTGGCCAAAAAATTAAAATTAGGACATAATCTTAATTAATAATTTACAAGGAGAAGAAAAAATGGCCAGTTTACTCAAGCATTTAACCGACGAGAACTTTGCGGCGGAGATTGCCCAAGGCGTAGTGCTGGTGGATTTTTTTGCTGCTTGGTGCGGGCCCTGCCGGATGCTGACTCCCATTATTGAAGAAGTCGCCAAGCATTTTCAAAACCGGGCTGCTGTGGCCAAAATGGATATTGACGCCGAGCCTAAAAGCGCTGAAGAATACCAGGTAACTTCTGTGCCGACCATGATCCTGTTTAAAAATGGCAAAGAAGTTGAGCGCTTGGTCGGGCTCAGGGATGCCCAGAGCATTATTGAGGCCGTCGAAGCGGTTTTGTAAGGCGGCTTACGCTTTGGTTTTTAGTATCCGCCCATTCTCCTGATTGTGCAAAAGGGATCTTTTTACCAAGGAACCGATAAAAGGTTTCTAGGTTTTATTTTTTTTCGACCGATTTTTCAGGTCTTCTTCTTTTACCAAAAATGTATTTGCCGGCGGTAAAAGATCCTTTGTTTGTTGGTTGTGTTTTTTAAAATTGTTTTTTTATAAGAGCCAGTTTCAAGGTTTGATTGTACCAGTGAGTTTTTTAACGATTTCTTCTGGACTTTTCTTGTTTAAAGTCTTTCGAATTCATTCCTTTAACATGTTGAAAACCATAAAATTAAAAATTTTTATTGATATTTATTTTTTTCTTGACAATAGTTTAACCGGTTTTTTTTTGAAGCTTTTTAAAAAGATGTAAAAGGAGGTTTTTTATGGTAACATCGGTTGAGTTAGATTGTAAAAGTCCAACGTATCAAAAGCTGAAAGAAGAAAACGAAATTTTAAAGGAAGAACTTCGAGTTGTCAGTGAGATTGCTACAGAAGCCTTGCACAAGAACAAAGAATTGGGAGAAGCAATACAAAACGAACGAGCAGAGGTGGGTCGGGAGCGTAAGCTTCTTGCAGAAAAAAGACAGGAAACAAAGCAGAAACAAGAACGATTCGATGAGTTACAAAAAAAGGATGAGAGCCGGGCTTATTTAGCAGGAGCTGGTGCGGGTGTTAGTGTAACTGCGGCGGCGGCCTTGGCGGTCTGTGTGATAGGAGGAGCTTCGATTGGAGTTGTGGCCACTATTGGCGTGATAGGTGTAACGGCGTTGTCATTTATAGCATTTTGGTACAAAAAAAAATAAAAAGGAGACAATTTATGCCTTATGTCGTTGATTTTACGGAAGCACGTGATCGGCCGACAGTTACGGAGAGTTTTCAAGGGCAGAATACAGAGAATCAGCGATTGCAAACGCAGCTTTTAGGGTTAAAATTGTTGAAATCCTGGTTGGGTTTGCAAGTGGCTGAAGAGAAAGAAAAATATAAGTTGCTGGATGCCGCAGAACAACGGCTAATACAAAGAAGGAAAGATAAAGAGAAAAGGTTCATGGTTTGCGTTGCTTCTGGAATTGCCGTAACGGTTTCAATAGTAGTGGTGCGTTTATTATGCGTCTATTTTAAAAGGTGAACGGATGGCTTTAGGAGACGGTGTTGTTTCTAGTCCTTCAAGAACGATACAGTTTACCGCAGCTACGCGAAGACTTATGGATGAGGCGGGGGTTTGTTTTCGTAGAACTGATAGAATCTTACAAGAAGCTCAATCCGTTCATCAAAAGAGGCAAAGACAATTGCAAGAGAGGCTGCGGGAAGAAGATCAGATCCTTGAGGGTCTTGGGCAGAAGATAAGAGTATTAGAAGATAGCGATCAATCTATTTTTAGCAGAATTATTAAAAACATTGAAAAAACGACACAGATTGTTTTTACGATCTGTGCTTCTTTTTACAAGTTAATTGAAAATTTATTTTATTTTTTGTTGGTTTTTGGCGGGTTGATTTTGGTGGTGGTGCTTTTGAAGTAAATGTTATCTGAAGAGGTTAATTTGATCAAGCCCGTGGGCAGCAATGCAATTGCCTACTCCCGCCGTCAAGCCGCCGTTATAAAGAGACCGGCTGCCACTCCGGCTGAAACTTCAGCGGCCCCGGCCATTAAGCCGCCGCTATAAAGACCGGCTGCCACTCCGACTGAGGTTTCCGCAGCTCCCGCTATAAATTGCGTGGCTCCCTGAAAGTAATTGCTGGTATAAGCTTTCCAAACCAGATCTTTCGTGCCCCCCAAAAAAAATTTCCTGATCTTTTTCTTTCTAGTAATAGAATCCGTATAAATCCTTCTACCTAAAATCGAGGGTTGTGCATTATCTTCTGACAATTAGTACATACTACCATTGCATCTAAAGAATTCGATAGCCAAGCATCATGACAAACAGGACATAAAAGCCATTCTTGGTCAATGATTTCTGCTTTTTCTTTAATTAAAGGATCGGATTTTTTAAAATCATCTAGAATTTCATTAATAATTTTTTCCATTTTTTTCAGAGTTTCAGCGATAATTTTTTTATCTTGAATATCTGGGGTTAATTCTATTGATGTGTCATCTTGTAATTTTACGGCATAGACTTCTTCTAAAACGCCGCAATATCCTCTTAAATTATTTTTTTGCTCTTCTTTTATCTGTTCTAAATTATTAATTAAAGTGTCCAAATTTTTAATTAATTCAAAAAGAGTAATCTGTTCATTTTTATAAAGTTTAACATTAGTAGACATTAGCTTTAAATGTCTATAATCTTTCTCGTTCATGTTTATTCCTAATGGTTAATAAATCCATATCTTGCTGTAACTATCTTTCCTTAGGTATTTGTAATTACACTAACATTATTTATCGAATCATAATATAAAAAAGTATTAGGTTTATTGCCGTGAAAAATTTGACCATCTTTAATTGTATTCTCAACAATAGATGGAAGAATCCCTCTATTTTGCATTTGGTCTAAAGCATGTCTTGAATAAAAACGACCTTGAATTTCTTTAGAAACATTTCTTGCAGATTTTTGATATGGTGGATTTTCCAACTCAAAACTTTTATGACCTAAAAAACCATTTCTAGTATTTGAAGAAGTACTAAATTCATGAGTTTGTTCAAAACATTCTGGCATCCTAAAAGATCTCGCTGCCATACCCCGAGAAGTATTAACCGCCCATAAGCTCCCAAAAGTTCCCCCTATACTTAAACTGTCATTGATCAAAGCCGCAGTTTGGGACGAGGCTCCCATCCCTTGCAGAACCTGCTCGGAGCGGGTAAAGGCTTTTTGTCCGGAGAGCATTGTCTCTACTCCCGCAGTCATTTGATCAAGCCCGTGGGCAGCGACAAAACAACCGGTCCCGGTTATTAAGCCACTGCTATAAAGACTGGTTGCCACCCTGGCTGAAACTTCAGCGGCCCCGGCCATCATCTGCATTGAGCCCTGAAAGTAGGGACTTGCAAGCACATTATAGGCATACTCTTTAATCATCCTGGCAACGCACTTATTTTCATTGAAAAAAAGACTGTATAAATCACTATCAAAATGATAATTAGCACTATCATTTATATTCTTTAGGAATATTTTTCATCTGTTCTTCTAAAGACCAATCAGAAGGCCTCTCATCAGGATTAGCCCATTTATTACCTTTTTTTAACCATTCTTCACGAAATTTCTTAACATATTCTAAGGAACAGTCTTGATATCCAAAATCAACCCCGCAACAACCACAAATTTCAAAGGCAGGTGTTTTCCCATCTTTTCCCCATGGTTGAAAGTCTTGTTTTAAACCACAAACACGACAATGATAAGATTCATCTTTATTTTTGTGCATTGAAATACTCCAAATTTGTTAAGTAAGGATGCCGACCTAATCTAGGCTTATACATTGTTCTTGGCAGACTTTCTGCATTACTAACTACAAAACTATTTGTCGAAGGATTATAAAAAATGATATCTCCATTTACACGGATTTTGGTTAAAGTCCCTGGTGGAGGGGTATTAATAAAAGCTTTTGTTGATTCCACATATTGTTTCGCATTTAAAAGTTCTGGGAAATCCGCACCATGTTCATTCCAATGAATAAATGCATTCTGAATAGAAGTTCTTTGTCTAGTAGATGTCCAAATTTGGTTGGTTTTGATACCGTCAATTATCTCAGGCACCCTTAAAGCCTTCGCCATCGCCATCCGGGAAGTATTTACAGCCCAGGCGCCCCCTATAGTCCCTATTATGCTAAAACTATCATTGATCAAAGCAGCGCCATTTAGCGAAAAGCCCAACCCCTGCAAGACCTGCTCGCTATAGGTTATCTGCTGACTTCCTGAAATTATTGTCCCAAGCCCTGCCGTCATTTGATCCAA
>JBAZHS010000053.1:0-8209 GCA_041652275.1 Parachlamydiales bacterium | reverse complement strand
AGCCTCTACCAGCCGAAAAGCCTCTCACAGCCGAAAAGCCTCTCACAGCCGAAAAGCCTCTCACAGCCGAAAAGCCTCTCACAGCCGAAAAGCCGCTGACAACTGAAAAAAAACTACCTGATGAAACAATGGACCTTTCCAAAACTGCAGCTACCCCACCACCTACCGGTGCTTCGATCCATCGGCCTACGGCCATTTGGCAAAAAGCCAAAGCCGCTGAAGGGCTGGAAATAACCGAAAAGCCCGTTGAACTGCCGGAACCTTTAAAACAGGCCATTTTAACTTTAAGCGCTCCCAAAAAGCTTCCTCAAGAAAAAGCTGCTGTAACGGAAAAAGACCTGCTGGCACTTTTTAAAAAAGCTAAGGAAGATCTGCCGCAAGCCAAAGCCTTGGCAGCGGAAATAAGAAAAAAATACCCCGAAAAGGCCGCCAAAATTGATAAGCTGATCCAAAAAGAGCTGGGCCAGCTGAAAGAACTGCCCAAAGAAAAAACCAAGCTCAAAGAAAAAACTGTTTCCGCCCAGGAACGCGAGGGAGAAATCAAAAAACCCGCGCCTGCCGTCAATAATTTTATCACTTTAAACCTGCCTGAAAGCACCCAGATGGAAGCCGTCCGGGCAGCCTCGCCTGCGGAAACCCTGCTGCCAACGGAGGTGATGCCGCTTTTTGAACAGATGATCGGCACAATCATCCATATGGAAAAAGAAGGGCTGGCAACCACCCAGATTATTTTAAATAATCCGCAGTTCGCCGATTCCAGGTTTTACGGCACCAAGATCACCTTTGAAAAGTTTTCTACCGCCCAGGACGCTTATAACATCCGTTTCACCGGCAGTGAAGAAGCCATAACCATCATCCGGCAAAATGTCGAAGGGCTCTTCAAGGCTTTGGAAAAAGCCGATCTGCCTTTCAGCGTCAACAACATTGAAGCCGAGCATGAGCCCATGATCTTTAAACGCAAGCCCGCGGTCGGCGATGAAGGAACCAAACAACAATTTTAAATGAAAATTAAAAGCCATGACAGCATCCCCGTTAATTAAAAAAATCGAAGAGATCTTGTTCTTATACGACGAAATCCCTCTTTTAAGGGGCGAGGCGATCGATTTAAAAGTCCTGTCCAAAAGTTTGGCCCAGGACCTGAGCCTGGAAAATCTGGATCTGGAATTCCAAAAAACCTGCTGGGAAAAAACCCAGGACCTGCTGGCTCCTTTAGGCGAAAAACCCCTGCAGCTTGGCCTGGCGCTCACTCCTTTGGTCGGCACCTTTTATTTGATCATAGGACAAAATGAGCTCACGGAAATGGTCATGGCCTTTTTTAAAACCGAGAAAAAAGCCCAGCTTTCTTTAGCTTTAAAAGAAGGGTTTTGGCGCTACCTGGTCCTGATGGTCTTAAACCGGCTGCAAAAAGAAAAGCTTTTTCAGGGACTGAATTTTAAGATTATCGAAAATGTGGAAATAAAAAGCCAAAATGCCCTGGCCGTTGATTTTAAAGTCAGCCTGAACCAAAAAAGCCTGCCCATCAGACTGGCTTTAACGCCCGATTTCAGGCTCAGCTGGAACCGCCACCAAGCTGAGGCCCCTTCCCTTTTTCAGCAAAAAATGAAAGAAAATCTCCAGCTGCCGGTCAGCTTCATTTTGGCCCAAAGCACTTTTCTGCCAAAAGAGCTGGAGCAGATCAAAAAGGGCGATTTTCTGCTTTTGGAAAAAATCTATTTCCATCCCAAAAGCCACCATGACAACTTAAGAATCTACCTGCAAAAAATCCCGCTTTTTCAAGCAAAACTAAAAAAAGATAAAATCCAAATCACCGATTTGGCCCATTTAGAGGAAAATACTATGCCTGAAAACCAAGGTCCCGAAACGCTTTCTTTAAAAGATCTGCCGGTAACTTTAACCGTCGAACTGGCCAAAATGCAGATGCCGCTCAAAGAGCTCAGCTCTCTGCAGACCGGGAATTTTTTAGAAATGCCCTCTTCCATCGAAGAAGGGGTTTTTCTTTGCGTCAACGGCAAAAAAATCGGCCGAGGCGAGCTGGTCCATCTGGGAGACAAGCTCGGCGTCAGGGTTTTAGAGCTGGGCTAAATAACCCTGCTTAAAAAATCGGCCGGAAAACAGCTTTTTTCTGTCTTTTTATCTTCTGGGGCTAATCTTTTAAGGCTTGATCTTAACCATATTAGCGCCGCCGGTTTTAACCCCTGACAGCTGCTTTATTAAACTCAAGCTTTTGACTTTGAAAAGAAAAGCTTTGCCCCGAGAGCGCGTTTCTTTTAAGATAAAAAGAAAAAAAATAACCGCCTTAACCGGGCCTTTTTTCAAACATATGCCGGAAGAGTCCAGCCTTAATGCCACCCGCCCCCTGCTTTTCGGATCTAAAGAAGAAAAACCGCCCAGCTATATCGGCCCCTACAAAATCGAAAAACTTTTCCGCAAAGGGGGCATGAGCTATTTGTATTTGGCCCTGCATCCCAAAACCAAAAAAAAACTGATCCTGAAAGTCCTGCCCTTTTCCCTGGCTCAAGAAAAAACCAGAGTTGCGCATTTTTTGCAGGAAGCCCGCATCCTGGCAGCTCTCAACCACCCCAATATTGTTCAGTTCTACGAACAGGGCCAAAGCGATCTGGGCTACTATATGGCCCTGGAATTTATCGAAGGCCGGCACCTGCGCTTTTTCATTGAAAAAAAAGCGCTCCTGCCGCAAAAAGCGCTGTTTTATGTCCTGCAGACGGCCTGGGGCCTTTCCCATCTGCACGCCAGCGGCGTGATCCACCGGGACCTGAAACCGGAAAACCTCCTGATTACCCCCGATGAAAACATCAAAATCATCGATTTCGGCATCGCTTCTTTAAATTCGGAAGAAAACGACCCTTCCCTGGCCGGCACTCCCAATTACATGAGCCCCGAACAAAAAGAAAATCGCCAGCTTAGCTTCAGCAGCGACATCTACTCTTTGGGGCTGATCGCTTATGAGCTGCTGCTTTTTAAACCCTTTCAAAACGAAAACGATTTCGCCGCCCTGGACGCCAATCTGGCCGCCATTTTAAAAAAAACGCTGGCCTGTTCTTTAAAAGAGCGCTATGAAACGATCGGAGATTTTATTTTAGAGCTTTCCCGATATCTCAGCTCTTTTTAAACTTTTCACAAATAAGTTTTTAACCTCTTTTAAAAAATAAATTAAAAATTCTTCTTTTTTTTCAAAGGTTAAAAGCCGCTTGAAAAGACGGTCTGTACCGGCATAGTTCCGTTTCCCCAAAAAGATCTTCTTCCAAAAAAGCGCTTTTTTGTTAAGCTAAAAGCACGGGAGGAGAAGCAGTTTCGGCCCGGGCGCTTAAAAAAAAGCGATCAAGCCTGAAAGCCCGGCTGAAAAACAGCTTCTTTTTCTAAAGTTAAAAAGTTGCAAATATTTGAATAACGCTTTAGGATGCAAAAAGAAGGGTAAAAGGGCTTGGTTACCCTCAGTGTTGGGGTTATGCGCACAAGGTTTATCTTAAAAGTGCTTTTGGGCTTGTTGGTTTTCAGCGCTTCCGTCTGGGCCAAAGAGCTCCCGGAAAAAGAAGACAGCTACACGATCAATTTCAATAATGTCCCGGCTATCGAATATATCCGCTTCGCTTCGAAAATCTGCACCGTCAATTTTCTTTTTAATGAAACCGAGCTAAACTTCAATGTTTCGGTCATTTCCAAAGACGAAATTACCCCGAAAAATGTCATGGCAACCCTGGTCCAGATCCTCCGGATCCACGGCCTTTTGCTTTTAGAGCAGGAAGGCAACCTGGTCATCCACAGAAATCCGGATGTCAAACAGATTGCCAAGATTATTTCGGAAAAAAATAAGGACCAGTCCGCGCCGATCGTTACCCGGGTCTTCAGCATTAAAAATGTCCGGCCGGAGTCCCTTTCCAACATCATCCGGCCGATGATCTCCGCCGAAGCGCTCTTGGAAGTGCTGAGCGAAAACCGCCAGCTGATCATTACCGATTTTAACGCCAACATCCAAAAAATCGCCGAGCTGATCGAAATCGTTGACTCCCCCCAGAACCCGTTGGCGATTGAGATTTATAAAGTCAAGCAAAACGATCCGGAATACCTGATCGGCCTGGCCAACCAGATCATGGGGCCCATGGCCGAAGGCAACCCTTTCATCTTGGTGCCGCAAGTCTTGAACGGCACCATTTACATTGTCTCAACCCCCAAATTAATTGAAAAGGCCCTCTCGGTTCTGGCTTCTTTGGACTCCCCGGCCAGGGACGAAACCAAAAAGGTCTTAAAAGCCGAAAACGTTTTTATCTATAAACCCGAGCGTTTAAACCGCAGCGAGATCGAACGTTCTTTGGACGATATCGCCAAAACCCTTTCCCAAAGCGGCTTTGCCGAAAGCGGACTGATCGAGATCGTCAAATCGCGTAAATGGATCAAAGACACCCGCACCTTCCTTTTCACCGGAACTCCGGAAGCAATTACGAAATTAACAGAAATTTTAAGTAAAATCGACCGCAGCAGCACCGGTAAGATCGGCGAAGAGGGCGACGAGACTTTTTTCACTTATAAGCCCGAAAACCGGCCGCCCGAGGAAATCGCCGAAGCCATCAAAGAGATCGGCGATAATTTAAAAAAATCCAGGGCCGCCGACAACAGCCTGATCGAAACCATCAACAGCGTAAAAATTGTCAGCGCCACACAAAGCCTGATGTTCACCGGCCTGAGCTCTACTTTTGAAAAAATCAAAGAGCTGCTCGCCTCCATTGACCTGGCCGGCTCAAAAGGCCCGGAAAAAAGCAATTACTTTCTCTACCGGCTCAAACATGTAAGCGGAGCTGTGATCGAAGAAGACCTGGACAATTTTGTCGACAAGCTGAAAACCCAGCACCTGAAAAATCCGGAGCTGATCCGTTTGATTGAAAACGCCAAGTGGATCAAAGAGACCAACTCGCTTTTGATCACAGGAACGCCGAAGGCCATCCAAGAAGCCAAAGATCTGATCGCCGAATACGACGTGCCACGCTCAACTGCAAACGGCAGCAGCGACAATTTCTTTATCTACAAGCCCCAGTTCGCCTCCCCGGCCTACATCGAAAAATCACTTAAAGACATCTCCCTGAACCTGCAAAGAGCCAACCTTTCCGATCCGTCTTTGCTCTCGGCCATCCAAAGCATGAAATTCATCGATTCAACCAATTCCCTGGCCTTTACCGGCTCGAAAGAAACGATCGAAAAGATCAAAAACCTTTTAAACACCATCGACGTACCCTCAGCCATGCCCTCTTTTGGCAAAACTGAAGGCAAGTCCACCTATTTGCTCTACCAG
Organism: Parachlamydiales bacterium; assembly: GCA_041652275.1. Classification (GTDB taxonomy): domain Bacteria; phylum Chlamydiota; class Chlamydiia; order Chlamydiales; family SM23-39; genus JBAZHS01. The sequence continues at coordinate 2,907 of JBAZHS010000053.1, read as the reverse complement.
ATCAAAAACGCCAACTACCAGCAGCTGATCACCTCGCTGCGCGCTTTTGCAAGCGACCTGAAAAGCACTTCCACCGATCCTTCTTTCATCGGAGCTTTAGACAGCCTTAAATACAAATCCGAAACCAACGCCCTGCTTTTTACCGGCTCGCCCGAAGCTTTGGAAAAAGTCCGCGCTATTGTCGAGCGTTTTGATGTCGCTTCTTTAAGCGACCTGCCCCAAAACGGCGCTTCGGCCTTTTTTATTTACAAGCCCAAACACCTCTCCGGACCAGCTCTGGAAAATGTCTTAAAAGAGTTCAGCGAGCATTTGAAAACCACCGGCTTTACCGACAACGCCCTTTTTATTATGATCCAGAACATGCGCTGGGTAGAAAAAAGCGAATCTTTGGTCTTCTCGGGCGACAATAAAACCATCGACGAGCTGAAAAACCTGCTGGCCACCTTCGATGTTCCGGGAAAAGACACCGGCGCGGTTTTAAACGCCATCCAACCCATCGAAGACACCAGCTTTTTGGTCTATAAGCTGCAATACCATAAAGGCGACGAGATCCAGACCGCCTTGAAACAGATTGCCAAGGAAATGATCAAAAATGAAGCCCAGATCAAGCAGGAGCTGCTCGCTTCCATCAATTCAATCCAGTGGATCCGGCTGACCAATTCCCTGCTTTGCTCCGGCAAGCCGGAGCTGATGGGCAAATTAAAAGAGCTGATCCAATCGCTTGATGTGCCGCTCAAGCAGGTTTTCATCGAAATCCTGGTTGTAGAAACCTCTTTGACCAACCTGCTAAGCTTCGGTTTGGACTGGGGCTCGAAAATGAAATATAAAGACCGTTTTACCGCCGGCACTTCCAACCAGACTTCCAATACCGCCCATACTTCCGACACCTTTATGACCAACCTAAGCTCAATTTCCGAATCAACGACCCCGCAGTCCTCCATGATCCCCTTCACCGACGCCTTTGATCTCGGCATCATCGGCGATATCATCCTGCACAAAGGCAGATCTTTTCTTTCCATGGGCTCTTTCATCAAGGCCCTGCAGACCGATGATGAGTCCTCGGTGGTCATGACCCCCAAGATCCTGACCCAGGACAACAAAACCGCTACAATCTTCATCGGCTCCAACATTCCCTATCTGGGCTCGCAGACCGCCATTGTCGGCGGAGCGACCAGCTCGACCACCCAAAACCTGGAATACCGCGATGTGGGCATGGACCTTTCCCTAACTCCGGTGCTCGGCGGAGCGGACATAGTAACCTTGGATATCAACCTAAAACGAACGGTTGTCGACAGCTCCACTTCCGCCGCTTCTTCTACCGTCAGCGGCATCACAACTTCCAAAACCACCATGCAGACCACCGTCCACATGCCGGACAAGAACTTTTTAGTTTTAAGCGGCATGGTCACCGAAACCAAAACCAAAAAAAGGGTCGGCGTCCCCTGCCTCGGCGGCCTGCCCTGGATCGGAGCGGCTTTTTCCGAAAGGGACAACCTGGAAGACCGCAGAAATGTGGTTATCTTTATCCGCCCGCATATCATCAACTCCTATCAGGACATGGTCGCCATCACCGAAACCCAGGAAGACTATTTTCGGGAAAAGACCGGCTCGCCGGTTTTGGAGCAGGAGTTTGACGAAGCGGCCGAAATGCTCAAAGCCATGGACAATGAATAAGCTTAAATCCCTCTTTCTTTTCCTTTTCCTCCTGCTGGCTTCGGCCTGCTATAAAGTCCCCAGCCAGATCGAGCCCAAGCTCAGCTATAACTGCAAAGTGCAGGAGCTGAAAAACTTCTCCCACACCTTCCCCCCGCTTTCCGGTTCGGAAAAAAACAGCGACTGGGGCAAAGAGTATACCATCGCTTTGGCCTTTGCCAAAAAACTGGACCTCTACCGGGCCATTTCTACTTTTGAAAGGGCGGATATTTTAGTGCCCCCCGAGCTGAGCTCAAGAAAAGAGGCGATCGAATACTACATTCTGCTTTGCTACTATCTGGCCCAGAAATATGATCCTCTTCTGGAATATTTCCGCCAAAGCGAACTGAGCCATGTCGACAAAAGTTTTTTGGCTTTTGAAGACCTTTTGATCATCCTTTACGAAAGCTATCTGCAGACCCAGGAAATGGCCGAAGCCCAAAAAGTCCAAAAAGTAATCGAGGAAAATTTTCCTGAGACCGCCCAAAAGCTCAAGCTCTCCGCCGCCCTGATCGACGCCGATTTCAAAACCCTGAACCGGCTCAAACAGGAAAAGTCCTTTGCCTTTCTAAGCCCTTTTTTGGAAAACTACGAACTAAAAAAAAAATCGGTTAACAAGGCCAAGCTGTTCAACGCCCTTCTGCCCGGAGCCGGCTATTTGTACCTGGGCCAGAACAAATCCGCTTTGACCGCCCTGCTTTTAAACAGCCTTTTTATCGCCGCCGCCTACGAATTTTTTCACAAAGGCTACACCGCCGCCGGCATTATTACCGTCAGCTTCGAGGCCGGCTGGTATTTCGGCGGCATCAACGGGGCCGGAGAGGAAGCTAAATACTACAACGAGCAACTCTACCAGAAAGAAGCGGCCGCCTTAATGCAAAAAGAAAGGCTCTTTCCCTTTTTTAATTTAAAATACACTTTTTAAAGATGCCAACAGCCGTAAAAATTTTCTTTTTTCTTCTTTTCACGGCCGCTTTCACCGCCCATTTTGAAGAGCCCTGGGGCAAAGACAGCGATTTTACCTGTTTTAAATCCGAAAAACCCAAAGAGCTCTCTTTAATCGGCAAAATCGCCGATTCGATCATTACCTTCCACCAAAAGGTCCTCTCGCCCGTCGACGGGCCCAGATCCCATTTCCGCCCTTCTTCTTCCAGATATATGCAGCTGGCCATCGAGCGCTACGGTTTTTTGAAAGGCTACCTGATGGGCTGCGAC
>JBAZHS010000052.1:0-8272 GCA_041652275.1 Parachlamydiales bacterium | reverse complement strand
ACCGAGGCCATTGAAGAGGAGCCGTTGGACTCGGTGATGTTCGATTCCATGCGGATAACATAGGGAAAATCAGCCATGTCCGGCAAAATTGCCTTAAGCGCTTTTTCTGCCAGCTTGCCGTGCCCGATCTCCCGTCTTCCCGGAGGTCCGGAGCGTCCGACTTCACCGACGGAAAAAGGCGGAAAGAAATATTGCAGGTAGAAGCGCGATTCGCCCTCTCCATGCAGGTCTTCGTAGCGTTCGACCATCGCGGTAGAGCCCAGGGTGCAGACGGCAATGGCCTGTGTTTCGCCGCGGGTGAAAACGGCGTTGCCGTGGGTGCGGGGAAAAAGGGAGGTTTCGATGGAAATGGGCCTGATCTCGTCTAAAGCGCGGCCGTCGATGCGCCGGTTCTCTTCCAGAATCATTTTACGCATTAAAGCGGAAGAAAGGTTTTTAAAGGCGATTTCCAGATCCCGTTTTAAAAACTTGCCCGCTTCCTTCTCTTCAGCCAAGAGCTCTTCGAAAAGGCTGGTTTTGATCTTGGAAAAATGTTCTTCCCTAAGTTTTTTTTCTTTGATCCTTAAAGCTTCGTTGAGATCTTTTTCCGAATGTTTTCGGACCGCTTCCAGCGCTTCTTGCGAGATCTGGCTGACGGATCCGAGGTTTTTCGGCTTGCCGATCTTGGCTTGCCAGCCGCTGAGGGCTTGGCAGATCTTGCGGATGGCCGCGTGGCCGAACTCGGCTGCTTTTAAGATGATTTCTTCCGTTAAAAAGTCGCAGGAGCCTTCAATCATCAGCAAAGCGTCTTCGGTGCCGCTGAGAATGAGGTCCAGTTGGGATTTTTTCAGCTCTTCCGGATTGGGATTGATAATGAAATTTTCATCTAAAAGGCCGATCCTGACGGCGCCGATCGGTTTGAGGAAGGGAATGTCGGAAAGGGTTAAGGCGGCGGAAGCGGCGCAGATGGCCAGAACATCGGGAATATGCAGGCCGTCGTAAGAGTAAACATAAGAGAGGATCTGCACTTCATTAAAGTAGCCGTCGGGAAAAAGCGGACGGATCGAACGGTCGATAAAACGGGAAGTGAGAATTTCTTTTTGGGTCGGGCGGCCTTCCCTTTTGATAAAACCGGAAAGTGTCCGGCCGACGGAGGAAAATTTTTCCTGGTAATCGACCCTGAGCGGGAAAAAGTCAATTTCTTCAGAAGCCTTGTTGGAGCGGCAGGCGGTGGCCAGAAGCGTTGTTTCGCCAAGGTGAAGCAGGACGGATCCATGGGCCTGGCGGGCGATTTTACCGGTTTCGAAAACCAGTGTTTTGCCGCCGTCGAGATCAACTGCTATTTTCTGTTCTTGCTGAGTCAAAATAAACACTCCTTTGATTGAAAGGGTAGAAAAGAGGGGGGATAGAAAACCAGAAAGAAAAGCTTAAAAGATTTTAAATTTTTTTTTCTGCTCTCTATCCTCACCCGTTTACCCGGTTTAATTTAAAGGCTGAAAAACTTTTCAGCCTTTGTAAAAAAAAATATACTACTTTCTAAGATTTAAGCGTGTAATTAAAGTTTGGTAGCGGCTGGTGTCGGTGGAGTTCAAATAGTCCAAGAGTTTTCTCCTTTGCCCTACCAGCTTTAAAAGGGCCAGCCGGGAAGCGTGGTCTTTGGGGGAGAGCTTTAAATGCTCGGTCAGTTCGGAAATTCTTTCGGTTAAAATGGCTATTTGCACATCTGCCGATCCGGTATCTTTTTCGTGCAGCTGAAATTTTTTGGTAATTTCTTCTTTGGTGCCTTTATCTAGTGACATGTAAGTTTTCTCCCTATCGTTGAGGGGTTAAATAAAAATCATAAATAAATATGTTCTTCTAAATATTGTATCTCAAAATTAGATAAGATTGCAACTCAAATAGAATTTGTCTCCGAGTGTAGGGAAATGGTATGATAGCAGGAAAAAACTTTTTCAGCGAAGGGCGGTTTATGGAATTGAATGCCAAAAAAGATCTTTATTTTATGCAGGAAGCTTTAAAAGAAGCCCGAAAAGCGTTTGAGAGGGGAGAAGTGCCTGTCGGCGCCGTGGTGGTAATTCAAGATAAAATTATTGCCCGGGGTCATAACCAGGTCGAGTTGTTAAAGGATGCTACCGCCCATGCGGAAATGCTGGCCTTAAGCGTGGCTTTTGCTTTTGTCCAGGACTGGCGTTTGACCGAGGCGACCTTATATTGTACCTTGGAGCCCTGCTTGATGTGCGCGGGAGCAATGTTCTCTTCAAGGCTGGGACGGCTAGTCTGGGGAGCGAAAGATCTGCGTTTGGGCGCCGGCGGCAGCTTTTTGGACCTTTTTCAAATCAAGCATCCCATGCATACAATTTCAGTGACAAAAGAAATTTTGGCCGATGAATCGACCCGGCTTTTAAAGCTTTTTTTTCAACGGCAGCGTCAAAAAAAAGCGGGCGGTGTCAGTGTAGCGGATGGCTCCCGGGCTTTTTGATTTTTTTTTGATCTGGCTTTAAAGTTGGCAATCCAGGTTGAAACCTGATGATCCGGCCTTCGGTTTTGGCCAGCCAAAGAAAAGGACTTTTTGAATGCCAGACGAAAAGGGCGTAAAAGTAGCCGAAAAGCGCCAGGACAAAATATAAAAAGGCTGTCAGGTAAAGCTCAAAAATAAAGTTGTAGGCGATTAAAAAGGCGAGCAGGGTGGCCACCAGCCACTTGACTTTGACTTGAAAGACCGTGAAAAAATATATTTTAGCGTCGCCTCTTAAGTTCAGCCAGCTGAAGGCCAAAGAGCAAAGCAGTAAATTGGAGCCGAAAAGGATCTCGGTTTCTGCCGGCAGCAGGAAAAGCGCCAAAACGGCGCTCAAAACGGTAGTTCCCAAGAATAAAAAAAAGAGTTGCTGCGGACCTTTCCAGCGTTCGATAAATCCGCCCAGGGTCCAAATCAGGTAAAGGGTTAAGGCCAGGCGAAGGAGAAAACCGATCGTCGGAGCGCTTTCCGGCAGAATAAAAACAAAAGTTAAAAGCTGCCAGAAAAAATGCTCTTTCCAGCCTCTTTGGGAAAGTCCGAAGAGCTCCTGAAGGAGAAAAGAGGGCGAGATGGCGATTAGAATGGAAAAAAAGGCCGTTAAAACTAGCCAGGCTTTTAAAAAATAGGTTTTGAAAGAGATTTTAAAGATGTTCATGGCGCTCCATCTGTGTTTGATTTAGAAAAGGCCTCGCTTCGGCTTTTTTCTTTTTCATAGCATCTTTTCACAAAAATTAGTAGAATATATTCAAAACTCATTTTTTTAAATACAAGAGGCAAGAGAAATGAAAAAGAAAATCCATCCTCCTTATCAGGAAGTGCTCTTCGTTGATTCTTCAACCGGCGACCGTTTTTTGTGCGGAACTACGCTTCAGCCAGAAGAAAAAGAAGAGTTTGAAGGCAAGGCTTATCCCGTTTACCGGGTGCCGGTTTCTTCTGCGTCCCATCCTTTTTTTACCGGTTCAAAGCAGTTTATCGATACTGAAGGCCGGGTTGACAAGTTCACTAAAAAATACCAGGCAAAAAAAGCCCAAAATGAAAAAGTGCAGGCTGCTTTAAAAGAAGCCCCTAAGAAAAAGAGTTCCAAAAAAAAGTAAGCCATGCAAGCGAAAGTGGAAAAGCTGCTCTTTCGGCTCAGCGAGCTTGAAAGGCAGCTTAGCGATCCTTTAACGGTAAGCAATTTACCTCTGTATAAAGCGCTTACCCGCGAGCATGCTTATTTAAATCAGATCAAAGAAACTTCCGTACATTTGCAAAGGATTGAAAAAGAGCTGCTTCAAAACCAAACGCTTTTGCTTTCCGAAAAAGAGGGTGAGCTGTTGGCTTTGGTTAAAAGTGAAATCGCCAGCCTGGAAAAAGAAAAGCTCTTCTTGTTAAAAAAGCTCGAAAGCCTGCTGGTGCCGCCGGATCCTCGCGACGACCGTGGTGTTTTATTGGAAATCAGGGCGGGAACGGGCGGCGAAGAGGCGGCCTTGTTTGTGGCGGACTGTGTCCGCATGTACCGGGGCTTTGCCGACCGGAAGGGCTGGAAAATTGAAATCCTTTCCGCTTCCGCTTCCGATCTTGGCGGCTATAAAGAATATATTATGGGCATTTCCGGAACAGGTGTTTTTCGTTTTTTACAGTACGAGGCCGGGACCCACCGGGTGCAAAGGGTGCCGACGACGGAGGCTTCCGGAAGACTGCACACTTCGGCGATTACCGTTGCACTCTTGCTTGAGCCCGATGAAAGCGAACAAAGTCCGATCGATGAAAGGGATTTAACGATTGAAACTTTTCGGGCTTCCGGCGCCGGAGGCCAGCATGTGAATACTACCGATTCGGCGGTGCGCATCATCCATAATCCTTCCGGACTGGTGGTGACCTGCCAGGATGAAAGGAGCCAGCATAAAAATAAAGCCAAGGCCATCCGCCTTTTGGCTGCCCGCCTGATCCAGCAAAAAGAAGAAGAGCAGCATAAAGCCATGTCGGCTTTGCGTTCTGAACAGATTGGCTCGGGCGACAGGTCGGAGCGGATCAGAACCTATAATTTTCCGCAAAACCGGGTTACCGACCACAGGATTGATCTGACGCTTTACCGCCTGGACCAGGTTATGCAAGGGGATTTGGAAGAGCTGGCTTCTGCTTTGGTCTCTTTTTATTACCAGAAAAAACTTTCTTCTTAAAAGGCTTGGGCGGGCTTTCCAATGTTTTGGCTATGAGCAGGTCCTGGTTAAATGATGGCGCACAAGCAGGAAAGGCCGGCGGCTTTGGATGTGCAGGGATGTCTTTGAAATATGGATATTAAGATAAAAGATCTTTTGCAGGAGGCCCTTGGGGCTTTAAAGGCGGCTCATGTGCCTGGGGCCAAAAGGGAAGCCGAAGAAATTTTAGCCTTTTTTCTAGGAAAGCAAAAAAACGAGCTTTTCTTTATTTGGGAAGAGAAGGTTAAAGCCGGTCTGGCTAAAAAAATCCGCCGGGCGGTTCAAAGAAGGGCGGAAAGAGAGCCCTTGGGCTATATTTTAGGCTCCCTTCCTTTTTATAATGTGCAGTTGCAAGTTTCCAGAAGCGTTTTAATTCCGCGGTTTGAAACGGAGTACCTGGCTGATCTGATCGTTCAAAGGCTAAAAAAAAGCACTTTGAAAGGCAAGGTTCTTTTCGACCTTTGCACCGGTTCCGGCGCTTTGGCCATCGCTTTAAAAAAAGCCCTGCCGAATTTAAAGGTTTTTGCTTCTGATCTTTCCCAAAGGGCTTTGCAATTAGCCAGAAAAAATGCGCTTTCTAATGGGGTGGAGGTGGTTTTTTTATGCGGTGATCTTTTCCGGCCTTTTGGTAAAAAGAAAGCCGATTTTATTGTCGCCAACCCGCCTTATGTTGCGGAAAAGGAGCTTAAAAGTTTGCCGCCCGAAGTGCTTTTTGAGCCGAAAAAGGCGCTTTTCGGCGGTCGGGACGGTTTTCTTTTTTACCGCCGTCTGGCTCGGGCTTTGGGTGAGAAAGGAGCTTTTTTAAAGTCCGGGGGCCAGCTGTTTTTAGAAATCGGCGCTTTTCAGGGTAAACGGGTGGCGGAAATTTTTTCAAAAAAAGGCTTTAAAGGCCGGATTTTACGGGATTTGTCCGGAAGGGAGCGTTTCTTTTTTATTGAAAAGCAATAATTTTTTTGGTATTTTAGAAGCCAGTTTTTAATTATTTTATTATGTTTGGACTACTAACCAGCAAGCTTCAGAATCTTTTTAGTTTTTTTAAAGAGGACCAGCTGACCGACAAAAATGTCGAAAAAGCGTCTGAAGCGGTACGTTTGGCTCTTTTGGAAGCTGATGTCAATTATGAAGTAGCCCTGCGTTTTGTCGAAAAAATTAAAACCAAGGCTTTGGGAGAAAAAATTACCCGCGGCCTTAAACCCGGCGAGCAGTTCATCAAGATTGTTTATGATGAACTGGTGCTGTTAATGGGCGAACAGGAACAGGTTTTAGCTTTAAACAGCACGCCTTCCGTTGTTCTTTTATGCGGACTGCAGGGATCAGGCAAAACAACCACAGCGGTCAAACTGGCTTATTTTCTTAAAAAACAGGGTAAAAAAGTTCTGCTTTGCGCCGGCGATCTGCAAAGGCCCGGGGCGGTTGACCAGCTGGAAAAGCTCGCGGCGCCCTACCAGCTGGAAGTTTTTGCCAAACGGGAAGAAAAACAACCTTTGGCGGTGGCTAAAGAAGCTTTTTTAAAGGCCCGAAAAGAGGCTTTTGAGCTTTTGATCGTCGATACGGCCGGCCGGCTGCATATTGATGAGACGCTGATGCTGGAACTTTCCGCTTTGAAGGATTTTTTGAAACCCGACGAGGTGCTTTTTGTCGCTTCGGCTGCTTTAGGCCAGGATGCCGTTAAAACTGCGCGTGAATTTGATCAAAAAATTGGTTTAACCGGTTCGGTCTTGACCATGCTGGACGGCTCAGCCAGGGCCGGCGCTGCCATTTCGATTTTCGAGGTAACCCAAAAACCCCTTAAGTTTGAGGGCGTCGGTGAGCGTGTTGAAGACCTGCAGCTTTTCAACCCCCGGTCAATGGCCGACCGGATTTTGGGCATGGGGGATGTAATTAATTTGGCCAAAAAGGCTGAAGAGCATATCCGGCAGGAAGAAAAGGAAAATTTAGAAAAAAGGCTTAGAAGGGCTGAAATTACTTATGAAGATTATTTGAAACAAATGAATTTGATGCGGCGCATGGGCCCCTTGTCTTCCTTGATGCGCATGATGCCCGGTTTTGCCGGTCTGGGCGAGATGGCCGGTTCAGAAAAAGAGTTAAAAAAAGTAGAGGCTATGGTATTATCAATGACAATTACCGAGCGTTTGGAAAAAACTGATTTAAGTTACAGCCGCCGGAAGCGGATAGCTTTGGGCAGTGGAACGAGCGTTGATGATGTCAACCGCCTGGTGAAAAGTTTTAAAAAGATTAAACAGCTATTAAAAAATATGCCGAAAGGAGATCTAAGTAAAATGCAACAATTTTTAGGGGGAGATGTATGGCGCTAATCATTCGCTTAAGACAGCAGGGCCGCGATAACAGGCAGACTTTTCGTTTGGTCGTTACCGATGTGAGAAATCCACGCGATGGCAAATATTTGGAAAATTTAGGCTGGTATGATCCGGAAGCTTCGGCCGAGAAAGGTTTTGTTGTTCAGGCCGAACGCGTTAAACACTGGGTGGCTTTGGGCGCCCAGGTTTCGCAAAGGGCGCTTCAGCTGATGGCTAAGGCTGCTCCTGAGATTGTGGGTATTTTAAAAGCCAGAAAAGCTAAAAAAAATGCCAGGAAAAGAACACAGAAAAAGAAATAATGCAGATTGATATTTTGTCGCTTTTTCCCGGTTGTTTTCAGGGGCCCTTTGACGAAAGCATGATCAAAAGGGCAAAAAAAGAAGGACTGGTCCGGATCAATCTTTGCGATATCCGCCAGTTTGCCAAGGGAAAGCACCGGAAAGTGGACGAGAGGCCCTTTGGCGGCGGGCCCGGAATGGTTTTAATGGCCCCGCCGGTTTGCGCTGCGATCAGAAATTGTAAAAAAAAGTCCGGCTATGTGGTTTATCTCTCGCCGCAAGGCCGTCTTTTGGATTCCCGGCTGGCCCGCAAGCTGAGCCGGAAAAAGCATTTGCTTTTGCTTTGCGGACACTATGAAGGCATAGATGAAAGGATTATAAAAAAAGAGGTGGATTTAGAGGTCAGCATCGGCGATTATGTTTTAACCAGCGGCTGTTTGCCGGCCATGGTCTTGGTCGACGCGGTTTTACGCTTCCTGCCCGGTTTTTTAGGCCATCCGGAAGCGGCCAGTTCGGATTCCTTTGAAAAAGGGCTTTTCAAAGGCCCGCAATACACCAGGCCACTGGAATTTGAAGGCGAAAAGGTTCCTGAAGTGCTGCTTTCCGGACACCATGAAAAAATTGCCAGGTGGCGTTTTGAAGAGGGACGGAAGAAAACTAAAAAAATACGCTTAGACCTTTACCAAAACTACCTCGAGCAAGTTAAAAAAAAGGAGAAGGATTGTGAATCAACTAATTCAAGAGTTTGAAAAAAGCTTTTTGCGAAAGCGCCAGGAATTTAAAATCGGCGATACACTTAAAGTAAGCCTGAAAGTTAGCGTCGAGGAAGATCTCAGCGAAGAAGATAAAGAGAAAAAAAAGAAAGCCAGCAAAAGAGAAACGGCCAAGGAAAGAATACAGGTCTTTACCGGAACTGTGATTGCCCGTAAGGGCTCCGGCCTTTCCGAAACCTTTACCTTGTATCGCAATGCTTATGGTTCTTCGATGGAAAGGATCTTTTTG
>JBAZHS010000051.1:0-8439 GCA_041652275.1 Parachlamydiales bacterium | reverse complement strand
TCGGCGGCGGCATATAAAAGATGGGCCAGGCTTTCGTTAAACTCGAAAATAAAGGCCGTGTCCTGGGTAGGAGCTGTCTGTTTTTGTTTTTCGCTGAACTGCTTTTGAATTGAATCGACTAAAGAAGAGCCGAGCACAATAAACTGACCCTGGCGGCTTAGGACATTGTCGACCGACCAGAGGATCGCTTCCGGGGCTTTTTGCTCGGCCAGCCGGCCTATATTGATGATCAGCGGCGCTTCTTTTTGCCTGAGGTTGAAGCGGGCCTGAATAAAACTTTTGCTTTGCTGTTTGGCTTGCCGGATTTTTTCGAGGCTGTCATGGGCGGAATAGTTGGCGATGATGCCGACGTCGGTTTCCGGGTTCCAGATCTGGTAGTCGATGCCATTTAAAAGGCCCGTCAGTTTGGCCTTGTTCTGCCAGAAAACGGGCTCCAGTCCGGCGCCGCCCATGGGAGTGAGGATTTCTTCTGCGTAGTTGTGGGAAACAGCTACCAGCTTGTCGCTGTAATTCAGGCCGGCTTGCAAAAGGTTGAGTTTTCCGGTTTTAGCTTCTTTGACCTTGGCGTTGTTCCAATAAAGGTTTTTGTCTACGCCGATCCGTTCCAGCTCATCCAAAGAGCAGAGGCCCTGGAAGCCGACATTGTGCAGGTTGAGCAGGATTTTTTTTATCCAGGGGCCCTGGTTTTGACGGAGATAAATTTCTTTATAAAGAAAAGCGGCGATGGAAGCGTGCCAGTCGTGCAAATGTAAAATATCAACCTGGAGCTGCTTTTGCTTTAAATATTCCAAAGCCGCCCGGCAAAGGAAGATAAAACGGGCGGGATCGTCGGCATAGCCATAGATGTTGGGCCGGTTATAATAGTCAAGCGTTGGCGCCGGATCGATTAAAACGATTTGCACATTTTCTAAAAAATAAGAGTAGGCTTTGAAGCTAAGCCCGTTCATGGTGCAGGTTTCTTCCAGGAGGTTCTTTAAATTGATTTTTTTATAGCGCGGCAAAAAGACGGTTACCCGGTGGCCCTGCAAAGACAGGTTTTTGGAAAGGCCTGAAACCATGTCGCCGAGCCCGCCGATTTTGGCCAGCCCGGCCATTTCTGCAGCAATATGCACAATCTGCATGAGAACCTGTCGTTTTTTTTCTTATATTATTTTGGGCTTTTTTACGACATCAAAAAGTGCAAACGTCTTGGCCGGGCCTGACCGGGCTTTCGTCTTGCCGGCTTTTTCGGAGCGAAGCTCTTTTTAAGCCTTTGAACGCTGGCAGCTTGCCAATAATTTTTATCTTCGCTAAGATGGATCCAATTTCAAAAGCTGGGGCGTCGCCAAGCGGTAAGGCAGCGGGTTTTGGTCCCGCCATGCGAGGGTTCGAATCCTTCCGCCCCAATTAGCCTTTTAGATCAGTTTTATTTTTATTTTTCGGGTTTCAAGAAAATCTTTTTCTTCCTAAAAAGAGTTTTTCCGTATAGAATAAATCATCTAAAATAAAGTAAAAAAGAACGGAGCAAAATAATGGAACTCACTCTACATAAACGCGAAGCTAAGACTAAAGGCGCCTTGAGCAAAATCCGCCTGGAGGGCAATATTCCCGCGGTTATTTATACGCCGGGCGGCCCCACTGAGACGGTTTTTATTCCTAAAGCGGAGTTTGAAACCCTTTTGCGTACAGTGAAAAAAGGGCGTCTTTCCACTACTCTTTTAACGCTTAAAGCCGGCCAAGAAAAGTTTAAAGCTTTGGTCAAGGATATCCAATACCATTTTGCCACTACGAAGTTCTGCATGTTGATTTTTTAAAAGTCCTTGAAGATCAGGAAGTTGAAGTTAAGGTTCCAGTTGATTACCAGGGCCTGGACGAATGCGCCGGCATTAAGCTGGGCGGAGTTTTCCGCGCAGTGGTCAGGTGGGTCAAGGTGCGCTGTCTGCCGAAGTATCTGCCAAGCGAATTTTTAGTCGATATTAAAGATTTGAATATCATGCAGTCGAAAAAGATTGCCGATCTGCCTGTGCCTGCCAATGTCAAAGTCTTAAATGATCCGAAGCAGGTGACGGTCATTATTGGAAAAATCGCGCAGCAAGGGTAATTCGTGGGCTCTTTTTTGATTGCAGGCCTTGGTAATCCCGGCAAAGAGTATCTCAAGACCCGCCATAACCTGGGCTTTTTGGTGGTTGAGGCGCTTTCGCGTAAATGGGAAGTGCTTTTTCAGAAAAAGGCGGCCTTAAAGGGCGCTCTGGCCCAAAAAAAAGAAAATGATGTCAAGACCTATCTTTTTAAGCCTATGACTTATATGAACCTGAGCGGGGAAGCCGTCAAAGCAGCTTTGGATTATTTAAAAATTGACTTGTCAAATTTATTGGTGGTTGTTGACGACGCGGCCCTGCCTTTCGGCGAGATGCGCCTGAAAAAAGAAAGCGGCTCCGGCGGCCACAACGGCTTAAAAAGCATTGAACAGCAGCTTTCCACCCAGGCCTATCTGCGCCTGAGAATCGGGGTGGGTGAGCAAAAAGAAAAAAATTTAGAAGCACATGTGCTTGGAAAATTTACGTCAAATGAGTTAGAATATCTTCCAACAGTTGAAAAACGGGCTATCGAGGTGATCGAGCTCTTTTTGTTAAAGGGCTTTGCGGTTGCGCAGAATGTAGCCAATGTGCGGCAGATTAAAACCACAAAGGACGAAGAATGAAAAAAAGACGGGTTCGTTTATACGAAGGCATGTACATCTTAAACGCGACTTTGAGCGAAGACGCCAGAAAAAAAGCTTTGGAAAAAATCAAAAACGGCATCACGGAAAGAGAAGGCAAGATCCTTAAAATCCACGAATGGGGCAAGCGCCGTCTGGCTTACACGATCGACGGCAAAAAAGAGGGTTTTTACTATGTCATTTACTTTGAGATCGATACTGCCACCGTCGCCGAACTTTGGAAAGACTACCATCTTCACGAAGACCTTTTACGCTATATGACCCTTGAGGCTGAAGAGGTTTTAGAGAGCTTAGAATTTGCTTCCCAAAACGAAGGAGAATAGAGATGGACTTAAAACAAATGGAAAAGAAAAGGCCAAGAAAACAGAAAATCGACTATAAAGACGTAGAGAACCTGAGGCGCTATATTACGGAAAGGGGCAAGATCCTGCCCAACCGGATTACCGGCATTTCGGCCCAGTTCCAAAAAGAGATCAAAAAGACGGTTAAAAAAGCACGCTATATGGCGCTTTTGCCTTTTGTCGCCAAAGAATAACCCCCTAAAAAAAGAGAAGAAACATGAGTCGAAAACAACAGCTTTTATTAATTGAAGATGTGGATGATTTAGGGAAAAGCGGCGAAATTGTGTCCGTCAAAGCGGGCTATTTCCGTAACTTCCTGCTTCCGCAAAAAAAGGCGGTTTTAGCCAGCCAGCACACTTTGCGCATGCAGCAGAAGCTCCAGGAAGAAAGGGCTAAAAAGGCCGTCGTTGACAAAGCCGAAGCGGAAGCTTTGGCCAAGAAAATTGAGAACATCACCCTTTCCATTCATGTTAAGGTCGATCCTGAGGGCAAGATGTATGGTTCGGTTTCTGCCCAGGACATTGTGCAGCTCTTTGAAAAAGAGAACCTGCCGGTGGAAAGGCGCAACCTTCAGCTCAAGCATCCTCTGAAAGAGACCGGGGTGTTCGAGATCCGCTTAAGGCTGAAAGAGGGCGTCGAAACTTTTTTCCATTTAAAAGTGATTCCTGAAGAAGTGAAAAAAGACGAGCCGGCTCTGTAAATTTTAGCCCTGGTTTTTTTTGTCTTGGGCTGAAAGCTGTTTTTGGCCTTAGTGAAAAAGCTGGTTTTTAAGGTTTTTAAAGGTGCAGGCAAGTTTTATAAAATTTTTTGTTCAGCGGTTAACTTTTTTCCTTTAACCTTATGGGCCAGCTAACCTTTTTTTCTCCTGCCAAAGTGAATCTTTTTTTTAAGGTGCTTTTCAAACGGCCCGACGGCTATCACGAGATTGCTTCGCTTTTCCGGACCATTGATTTCGGCGATCTTTTAACTTTTGAGCTATCGGAAAAAGATGCTTTTACGTGTGAGGGGCTTGCGGTGCCTTTAGGCCCGGACAACCTGGTCTTGAAGGCTCTGGCTTGTTTTCGAAAAAAGCTGCAAAAACCCTTTTTTGTAAAGATCCATCTGAAAAAAAATATTCCCCTGCAGGCGGGCCTTGGCGGCGGTTCTTCCAATGCGGCCACCGCCCTGTTTGCTTTAAACGAGCTTTTGGGCGCTCCTTTCGACCTGCTGCAGCTGTTGGCTTTGGCCGGGCAAATCGGTTCCGACGTGCCTTTTTTCTTTTCTTCCGGCTCGGCTTACTGTACCGGCCGGGGCGAGAAATTTGAAGACCTGTTTTTGCCGCCGGACGCTTTTTATTTGGCCAAGCCGCCCTTCGGCCTGGCGACTAAAATGATCTTTGAAAATTTCCAGCTTTCCGAAGCTCTGGGAGCCTCTTTTGATCCCGGGCCCTTCCTGCGTTCCTGGGAAAAAGGCCGGGGCCGTGCTTTCAACGATCTGGAAAGAACCGCTGTGGCGTTGAGCCCGGCGCTTGGGCTGTTTAAAAAACGACTGGAAAAAGCTGGTTTTAAACAGGTTTCCATGACCGGCTCCGGCTCGGTTTTCCTTTGTTTTGGCCATCCGAAGAAGAAAATTCCTGATTTACCCTGGCTTTTTGTAGAAACGCTTCAGCGAAATTCTCGCTCTTGGTATCCTGTGTGCTTATGCAAAGAAAAACCAGCTTCCGTCCTGATTTAAAAGAAACTTTGCTGATCATTACCGGCGCGGCCGGTTTTATCGGTTCTTGTTTGGTCCGCCATCTGAACGATTTGGGCTTTTCCAAACTGCTTTTGGTCGATGATCTGAAGAAAAACGACAAATGGAAGAACCTCGGCGGCAAGCTGTTTTTGGACCTGATTTCCAAGCATGAGCTTTTTTCCTACCTGGAAAAAGGCCGCCATCCCCAGATCGGGGCCATCGTCCATTTGGGCGCCTGTTCGGATACTTTGCAGACGGACGCTTCCTACCTTTGGGAAAACAATTACCGCTATTCACAGCATCTGGCCGAATTGGCCCTGAAAAAAAAGCTCCGTTTTATTTTTGCTTCTTCGGCTGCTACCTACGGCCGGGGGGATTTGGGCTTTGAGGACCAGGAAGCATCTTTAATAAGCCTTCGGCCCATCAACATGTATGCTTTTTCCAAGCACCTTTTCGATCTTTGGTGCCGGCAGAAAAAGCTTTTTTCCAAACTGGTTTCCCTGAAATTTTTCAATGTCTTCGGACCTAACGAGTACCACAAGGGCCACATGGCCTCGATGATTTTCAAGATGTATAAAAAAGCCTTGGCCGGCGAGCCGATCGGTCTTTTCAAGTCCAACGATCCCAAATATCCCGATGGTGAGCAGAAGCGGGATTTTATTTATGTCAAAGATACGGTCCGTATGATTGCTTCCTTTCTTTTTGAGAACCGCCGGGTGAACGGCCTGTTTAATGTGGGCACCGGCCGGGCTTCCAGCTGGAATGAAGTGGCTCTGGACCTGTTTGCGGCTTTAGGCCAAAAGCCCCGGATCGAGTATATCGAGATGCCCTCCGATCTGAACCTGCAATACCAGAATTTTACCCAGGCCTCGATGGAAAAATGGCAAAGAAACTGCGGTCCTTTGAAGCTGACCGCTTTAAAAGAGGCGATCTTTGATTATGTTCAAAACTATTTACTGAAAGGATCCACCTGGTGAAAGAGCTTTCTTTTTTGTTTGATGCGAAAAAGCCGGTGCGGGCCCTGGTTTTAGGCGATCTGATGCTGGACAAATATACTACCGGCACCATTAAGCGCATTTCTCCCGAAGCTCCGGTTACGATTTTAAATGTCGAGAAAAAAGAAGTGCGCCCTGGCGGAGCCGGCAATGTGGTGCTGAACCTTTTGGCTTTAAAAGCCGAAGTGACGGTTTTAGGCCGCCTGGGCTTTGATGAAGAAGGCAAAGAGCTGTTTTCTTCCCTGAGGTCCAAAGGCGCTGCCGTTTTTTCCTTGATTCGCCAAAAAGCTTATCCGACGACGGCCAAAAACCGGCTGATTGCTTCTTCCCAGCAGCTGATCCGCATCGATTCGGAAAAAATTTTACCCCTGCCCTTGCGTCTGGAAAAAAAAGTTTTGGCTTTCTTAAAAATTTTAATTCCCCAAATGCAGGTGGTGGCCATTTCTGATTATGGCAAAGGCTTTTTAACTTGCTCCATTTTACAGGAAGCCCTGCGGCTGTGCCGGTTTTACAAGGTGCCGGCGATCGTCGATCCCAAAGGCGCTGATTTTACTAAATATGCCGGGGCGTTTATTTTAAAGCCCAACCAGCAGGAAGCCTATCTGGCCGCTAAAAAACCTTTTTCTGCGGCTTTGGAAGAAGTGGCCGAAAAACTTTTAGACGATTCCAAAGTTCAAAAGCTTTTGATTACCAGGTCGGAGGCCGGCATGACCCTGTTTAGCCGGGAAAAATCGGATCCGGGCCGGAAACTGCACCGGCAGGATTTTCCAGTGCTTTCCAAAGAGGTCAAAGATGTTACCGGCGCAGGAGATACAGCGCTGGCAGCTTTAGCGGTTTGTATTGCCAACGGCCTGGATTTGGCCGAGGGGATCAAACTAGCTAATTTGGCTGCGGGCCTGGCAATTGAAAAATTGGGCTGTGCGGTTGTAACTTTGGCTGACTTGGCCGAAAGACTTCTGGAGTTTGAAGCTAAAAGCAAGCTTTTTGACCAGGAGCATTTTTATGCTTTGGGCCAGGTTTTGAAAAACAAGCCCTATGCGCTTTTGGAAGTTAGCAGCAAGGCCGGGATGTCGGTCCGGCTTTTTCGTGAGATTGAAAGGCTTTCCAAATTAAACGGCAAGCTGCTGGTTTATTTAAAAGACAAAAAGCCTGATGGGGAGTTTGTGCGTTTTTTATCCAATTTGCCGCAGGTGGATTTTATTGTTCTAAAAAAAAGCAGTGTGCAAAAGCTTAAAAGCCGGATCCGGCCGTTGGAAACAGTGGAAATCGTCTGAAACGACCAGAAAAATTATTTACCCGCTTAAACTTTTTAAGTGGCTGGGTCAGCTGGCGGATTTTCCAGCGGAGGAAGGCTATTTTGAAGCTGTGTTAGTTCTTGGGCCAGCTCTGAAAAGATGTCTGTCAGCTTAGGGTCGTCCGAACTCCAGGCGGTTTGATTTTCTTGAATTTTTTGTATAAGATTTGCTAGTTGCCCTCGGGTTTCTTGATCTTTCTCAATAAAAGATTTTTCTCGTAGGTCGTTAAAAAAGGCGGTTTTAAAATCAGGGTCTTTTAATTTTTCAGCCAAAAGAATTAGGTAGTCTTTAGAGCAGGGGTGTTTTTGAAGTGTTAGAATTTCTTTCTGGCCGCCACAAAAAAGCGGCTGCAGGTATCTGTAAGCAAAACCGGAAGAGGTAGGCGTTTCTAAAAGATGGCTTAAAGGCTGAATCTGTGCTTGGACTGTGTCTTGTTCGGTATTCCAGGTAATGACAGCTTGTTTTAATGTAATGATTTGTTCGAATTCCCTAATTGAAATAAAAGATTCTTTTTTTAGAAAGATATTTTTACCTTTAACTTGTAAGTTGAGCCTTTGGCATATTGTGTTAGTCGATAAACCCATGTTGGATCGCATGGCATATTGATTGTAAGAATCGTGAATTATATCTAAAAATATGCCGCTAGTTAAAAGTTTTCGAATGTTTTCAGGGGAGGCTCCGGCCTTTTCTAAAGCATTGATCAGCTGTTCTACAGAATCTTTAGTTTGGTTATATATTATTGAATAATCCATTGTATGTACGTTTCTGTAATCCGGCATAGTTATGGCATTATTAACCCAAATTAGATTTCCGCCTCGATTGAGCATATTTAAAAATTCTTCTGATACATGATATTTATGATTTTGTTTAGATGTGTATTCGTATTCATCTTTTGGTTGAAGTTCTGATAGCGTTGAATCCTGCCGGGTCCATTTTATGCAGTAATTTTTTAAGGCAATTAAACGGTTGAATAATTTTTGTGCTGCTGGTGGTGGATTAGTTGGTGGGACTTGTTTTAGATATTGAAAAAGCAGTTGTATTGGCCCGTTGATCGTGCTGTTTACTTCAGCGGGGCTTTCAAACGGCATTGCTTCCGCCGCTGCAAGAGTCTGTATAAAAAGAGGAATATCAGCGGCTGTTGCGTGAGTGCTTTGTTCTGATTGAGCGGAAAGCCGGAACAGCTCGGAATAAAAAGTTTCTTGATCTTTTTCGGTAGCATTGTTCAAAGACCTGAGAAAATTTTCAAGTTTTTGTTGATCTGTAATTTTATTAAAAAGCTTCATAAGCGGGCTTAGTTTTTGGGGAGTGGCTGCCGGCTTTTTCCGCGTAGGGGAAGCTGTTACGGCAGGGAGAGCCGGCTTTTGAGACAGAGCTTGTCTTGTTATTTCCGCTTCGAT
>JBAZHS010000050.1:0-8522 GCA_041652275.1 Parachlamydiales bacterium | reverse complement strand
GAACATAAGTAACAAAAAACTTAAAATAAATTCCCAGAACCAGACCAATGGAAGCCAAAGAAAAATTCAAGGCCAATTTCGATCCGATTGAAGTGTGATCAAAAAGATACATCAATCCGGCAACCATCTGGGCGAAAATCAAGCCTTTAAAAAGGCCGGACTTTTTCAAAAAAGACTCAATCTTGGGGAAATAAAACCGGTAAAAAAGGAAGAGCGCCAAACCCAAAGCATAGCCGCCCAAAACATCTTCTAAAAAATGCAGCCCCAAATATAACCGGGAAAAACCAATCAGTCCGGCATAGAAAAAGACCAAGGGCCAGGCCCAGGGACGTTTTAAGTGATAAGCTAAAACCAAGCCAAATAACAGGGCGCTCTGCGCTCCGCCGGAAGGAAAGCCAAAACCCTCCACGCCGAAGACAAGCTCAACCGACCGGTCTAAAAAAAAAGGGCGCGGCAGCTGAAAAAATTCTTTGGCCAGATTATTGATAAAAGCACTGAAAAGTAGTAAAAAAAGCATCCTAAAGCCCACTTTCCAGTTAAAAAGCAGCCACAAAAAAAGAATCAGAATCAAATAAAAGTAATCGGTATCGAGAAAATTTAAAAAAGCAAAAAAACGGTCCCAAAAAACCGTTCTTCCTTCCTGGATAGCATAAATTAATTCTAAACCGGGCAAGCCTGACATAACTTTCTTATAGCAAAAAGGGCTATTTCCCGTTAACCTTTAAAAATAATTTAAAAAAAATCAGCGCCATCAACTGAAAAAAATGGACAGGGCTTTTAAAAAAGCAAAAACAAACGAAGCTGTTTGAGACAGTTTTCAAATTATCCGAATCAAGAACAAGCGGAGATTTTTTCGTAAACGATCTAATTCGGCGGGATTCCGAGTTTCGCTTGCGAGTGCAAGTGGAACTTGGGGATAAAAGTTCTTTAACCTTTAAGTCTAAAATCCATAAACTTAAGACAAAACAACTGCTTACCTAAAAAAGCTTATGCAGGCCGCCATTCTTTCTTCTTCAACTTTAGGCGACGGCCTGTTGATGCTCACCGCTGCTTTTCATTTGCAACAGCAGGGCTACAGGGTTGTTTTTTTTCATCGCCTGATGCATGAGCTGAAAGCTTTTTTCCCTTTTTACGAATTTCAAAGCTACCCTGAAAATTTTTCCACCAGGGATCTGCAAGCCTTTGATTTAGTGCTAATGGAATATCAAAAAATACCGCCGATCGTCGATTTTTTTGAAAAACGGCAGAATTTAAAAAATCTTTTTGTCTGGCACCCAAGGAAAAACCCCATCCAGCTTGGCGGCCAAGATAAACTTTTTTCCGATAAAAAAAACATGGTCCAAAACATTTTGAATGAACTGCAAACACTGCTCAAACAAAAAACCCTGCTCCCCTGCAACGGACTAATTGCACCGAGCCATTTAAAATACCAAAAATATCCCCGGCGCATCCTGCTGGCCCCGACCAGCAACGACCCTAAAAAAAACTGGCGCCGGCCACGGTTTTTCCATTTAGCCCTCTGCCTAAGGCAAAAAGGTTTTCAACCCGAGCTGATCATGGCTCCCCACGAAAAACTTTTTTTTGCCGACGAGGCCGTAAAATATGCTTTGCCTCTTCAAACCTTTCCCGGCTATTTTGAGCTGGCCGCCTATATCTATGAATCCGGGTTTTTGATCGGCAACGATTCCGGTCCGGTTCATCTGGCCTCCAACCTTTCCATCCCCACCTTGACGATTACCGGCAATAAAAGAAAAATGCGGCTCTGGCAAAAGGCTTTCTTCCCGGGAAAACTGCTTTTCCCCCCCGGCTTTCTGCCTAATTTCTGTTGTCTCAAAATCAAAGACCAATATTGGCCTTATTTTATTTCGGTTAAAAAGGCCCTAAAAACTTTTCTCCAGCTATACAAGCTCTTTCATCCGAATTTTTCAAAGTCCTGAAACGGATTCAAAATTCAGCAATAGCGGTTCTGGAAAAAGGCCATTTTTGAAGTTCCTTCAGGCCGGTTGCGCTATTTAAAAGCTTCTCTCCCGAACTACCCCAACACGGCCCAGGAACAAAAACGACTTAAAGCCGCATGGGTTAAAAAAACTGAATTTAAAATATTTAAATTTTTTAAAAAAATATTTTATACCTCATACCTCACCGGGTAAAGCCGGAAACCCGGCCGCTCTTTTGATAAAACTTTTACAAAATATAATTTTTTTTTTAAGATGTTGCTTAACTTGTTAAGCTTCCCGGGAGGGAACAATGAAAAAAACAATTGTCAAAATTGGTATTTTGTCCTTGCTTTCAATGGCTATTCAGGCTTTTGCCATACCGGATGTCCAGCCCTCCGATCAAAATGGCTATGAACAGGGCTACGGCATCGAAAACCAGCTAAGCCCTGCTTACAATGCTTCCGCCAGAATCGCAACTAGCGGATCTTGGAACGCCAACCTGTGGGGCAGCTTTATTTATTTTAGCCCCCGCGAAGAAGGACTGACCTTAGGCGGCCATTATACCAGCAGCAATGATACGGTCAATATCATTGACACCCATTTTACCTTTAAGCCCGGATTCAAGGTCGGCGCCGGTTTCAACCTGGGCCATGATAGCTGGGTAATGGGACTTAGTTATTTATGGTTCCACAATGAGCATAAAACCAGCTCGGGCGCTTTGGGCACCGTTGCCGACCAAATGATCCCCTTCTGGAATGCACAGGGAACCCAGGAATATATTTCCCATCTTTCCAGCACCTGGCATTTAAAGATGGACCTTTTGGATTGGGAGTTCTCGCGCCCCTTATATTCCGGAAAATATTTAACCTGCTCTCCTGTGATCGGCCTCCGAGGCGGCTGGATCGGCCAAAAGTTAAACAACTACACCACGCACTATAGTGCGGGAACAAGCCTGGTCTCTTTAAACCACCACAAACAAAATTCTTATTTGGTCGGACTCAGAGGCGCCGTCGACACCCGCTGGGTGCTGGGCCATGGCCTGAGAATTTTTGCCGACCTTTCAGCCGCCCTGTTCTATCAGCATTTCCGCAATTCCATGGTTGAATATAACACGCTGCATCCAACAACAGTTTATGTCCGCAGTCCCCAGGAAAAAAGAAACTGTGTCACGCCGAACTTAGATTTGAACGGCGGTTTGGGCTACGGCTGCTACTTGGGAAAGAACAATGGCTGCCATATGGATCTTTCCCTCGGCTACACCTTCCAGATTTTCTGGAACCAGAACCGGATGCGCCCATTGCAAACAGACATTAAGTCCTGCGACACCACCTATTTTTATGCCTTTCCGGACAGCGCCATTGGAGACCTCTTTTTACAAGGTCTGATCGCCAATGCCCGAGTTGATTTTTAAATAAAGACAAACCCAGGTTCGTGCTTGAAAAAGCACGAACCTTTTCAGCCAATTCATCTTTTTCAATCTGTGAAAAATCTGCGCCGGTTTAAAAAATTTCTAAAAACCTGTTCATAGATAAAACTAGTCTTAAAAACTTCAATTAGAATATTAAATAAAATTAACCAACCGCCGCCTCGGGAAAAGCCACTTCAACTTCTCTTAAAATATCATCTGCGGCCAGCCGCAAAGCCGGATCAGCCATGATCATTTTTAAAAAAAAGTCTTTTAAAAAACCCATTTTTCCTTCTTTCGTGGTTTGCTCGATGGAGTCTTTAACATCATTTTGCATGCGCTCTAAAAACAATTGGTAAAATTCATGGCAATTATCATCGATTTTATCCAAATCCCGGCGGCATAAATCCAGTAATTTTTCGGCTTCGCCTTCTAAGATTATTTTAACTTTTTCAAACGAAAGCAGCTCTATTCCGTTAAAAATATTGAACAATGTAACCAGCATTGACCAGACATCCGTTTTTTCATTAGGTAAAACAGCAAAATCTTTAATTTTTGCTATTTTACAGGAATCCACAGAGCCCCAGCTAAGGGAAAACGCTATTTTTAGAATATTATTAAATAAAATTTCCGGCGCCATGTAATTATAAGTGCCGTCATAAAGTTTTCGGCGCCGGGTCTCCTCAACGCAGCTGAAATCAAAATCAACCAAACGAACATGCCTGTCTTTTCCAAAGATTAAATTTTCCGGCTTAATGTCGAGATGAAAGATTTTTTTTTGGTGCATTTCCCGAACTAACTCACAAAAACCAACAAGCATCTCTTTTTGTTCGCTAAAATCCGTAATTGCGCCCTCTTTTTCCTTTATCGTGTAATCAAACAGATTTTTTCCTGAAAAGAAGGGAATCACAACCAGAAAAACCCGGCTGCATTTTTTTCCCTCCGATAAATAACCTTCATTTAAAAAACCTTCCAGGGGATAGGAAAAACGCAAAGGATCCAGTTCTTTTAAAAAAAACCTGGGGCCTTTTGATAAAAATTCAAAAAAATTATTCATGTCCCAGAAAATTTTAGCCGCCAATTGCTCTGGAATAACCGCCGGCAATTTCTGGTCTCGGTGATAAGCCAGACGATAAACCTGCCCGTAAGCGCCCTGTCCAAGAACTTCTTGAACAACACATTTCAGATCAAAACAAGCTCCATCGTTCTTAAAAACCAGTTCCAATTTCCTGATTGGAGCCTCTGCCAGCCGAAAAACAGTCATAATTACACCTTATTAACCAATAAATTAAATTAACTCGAAAAGAACCAATAATTTTAATTTTAGAGATGAAAATTATAGAACGAACGAAGAATTTAATAAAAGTTTTTTTACAAAAAAAAAAAAAACGGCTGTCAAAAAAAGGCCTCCGGCAGTAAAATATTGATTCCTTAATTTAGCCCTACCAGCTTTTTTCAATAAAAAACATGAGCCTTCCTCTTCCCTCCACCGCCTTCCAATCAACTCTTGTCACCTTGGAGCCCACATCTACATTTGGCCCAAAAGTTCAATATGCTTTGCAGAAAGCCTTGGGCAAAGGCGGATACACGAGTGTTTATAAAATTATTAAATTCCAGGAAACTACCGGCGCCGCCCCGGCCTCTATTCCTTTAGCAGTTAAAGTTTTTATCAAAAGCAAAAAATACTATGAAATCGAAGAAATCCACAAAGACTACGGCTGGAGTTTTTTAAGGCCTCTTGACCACCGACGCTTTGCTTATCCCGATGAAAATTTTTACAGCGAAGCCGAATTTCAAACCAGAGACCAAAAAAAACGGATCCATCTTTTTGTCCTTCCCTTCTTCCCTGGCAACCCGCTTAAAAAATACATCGGCGAATCAAAAAAATCTATTACCATGGACTGGAAAAAAGAAACAGCCCTTGATCTATGCGCCCTTATTGAAGAAATGCATCAAAAAAATATCTTGCATTTAGATATTAAGCCGGAAAACCTCATCTTGGGCGAAGACGGCCAAATGCGTTTAGTAGATTTTGATTTCAGCCGTCCCAAAAACTTCCCTGGCCTTAAAACTTTAGGAACTCGGCGGTACATGGCGCCCGAGTTCTTTTTTAATAGAACCATTAAAATTGTAATTGCCGACAAACAAACCGAAGACAGCCTCCAAAGCAAACTTTCCATTCTTGAGACATTTCTCGAACCGCCCGACGAAAAAGCTGACATTTGGTCGCTTTTAATCACTTTGTTTTACGTTTTTACCGGAAAAAAACTAATGCCTGTTGAACTCATTGATTTCAACATTAACAGGGGAACTGCCTACTTAAACCTAATACTTGCCGATTTTGACGAAGAAAACTTAAAAGCGGCCTGTATTAAATACCGCTGTTTTTTTTTCAGTCTTTTTCAAATCCAAATATACAAACAAATCAACCGTCTATTAAAAGATCCCTCTCTAATAAAATGTTTTTTTATGGAAGATTTAAAAACGGACCCTTCGTTACGCCCTACAATTCAAACCATCACCCAAAAAATCAACGACTTTTTTCCGTCAAAAGCCTCTTTAGTCCAAATGCTGTGGTTTTGAAAAATCCATAAAAAACCAAGGGAAAACCGCAATTATCGAAGAAGATTAAGTTTTTTTTGAGTAGTTGGCAAATTTGTGGCAGAAGAACTTCTCAAAAAGCTGTATCAATTGCCCCTGCAGGAGGTTCAAGTAATCAGATTACATAACTTAGCCAAAGCTAACCAGAGAAGGAGAAGAATAAACCTCCTGGTGAGTATGAATTTTTCCTTTTAAAGCTTGACCCTCTTCCCGTGAAAGAAACCTATGCTCTACAGCTCGGTCAAGAGCTAAAAATAACAATTCTTTATCACGAGCCAATGGCACCAAACACGCTCGGATCACTAGCCCCCGGCCCTGTTTGTAGGATGGTATAATAAAAAAGGGCCCATGAGATCCGCTTAACATCTGTGTATCATGTTGATCGCTTGAGCCTATGGCGCCAAATTGAATCTCTTTTAGATCTCCCTCTAAAAGAAAATTAAGCATGTTCAATAAACCGCCCTTTTCTGTTTCGATTCCATGAGCAAAACACTCTGGAATAGCATTGCGGAGCGCCTCTACCTCGCTTTTTTCCTGCGGTATTTTATCCCTAAAAAAACTACTTCTATCATGAAACTCTTTTCGTTCATCGTCAGTTAAAAACTTAGCAAAAATATCGCTAGCAGGTAAGTATTCATTAAGTTGATAGGCTGAATGCACTTTAAACAAATAAGGTTTTTCAATTTCATATAACATACAGGTTAAAGAGCTTCCTTCCCACCCACTTTCTTTAAATAGACGTTCCATTACACCAATATCGTAATGCGTGTGATAATGAAGACGTAATAAATTTTTTAAATGCATTAATTTCCTATGAACCGCAGAAGGCTCCCTTGAAAACATATCTTTGGGTAATTGCACAATAATATTTTTGATTTCAGCTTCATTTTGAGGTATCGCTTTTCTTAGCAGTTCTCGACGTTTATGGGGAATCACAGAAAGCCATCCTTTAAGGGTTACATACGGAACACACTCTATATCAAAAAAGCGTCCACACATTTCACCAAATCTTCCTGATAGTTCTATCCGCAATTGAGAAATGTCCTGTACTGAACCACAAACATAAATAATCGATTTTTCATCATCGAACACAAGATTTTGAAGCTGAGCTTCGATGCATTTATTTTTTATTAGGAGATAATTGCGCTTTAAATTAAAAGGTCCCTCTTCAAAATCAACTCTGAATGTCAGTATAAAATTAGCGTTTTCTTTGAATGGTTCTTCGGCAGCTGGAATTTCACTCTCAACGGACAGCGTTAAGCCACCGCTTGTATCACGTGGCATTAATCTTTCTTGCGCAAGTGCATCTGTTGTTTGAATGGTATCGCTGAAACAGCCTCTGATCCAAAGGATTGCTTTTTCGGATAACTTGTACAAAGAACAAGCGGCTATAGCTAAACCTAAAGTGAAAATACATAAAATTTTATGCTCATTAGCAAATAAAACAACTTGAGAATAAATAGTTTTACTTTGATCTGTTTCTATTGCTAAAACCATAAAAAACTCTTTTTTTTAAATTAAATTATAACATAAAATTTAAAAAAAAACACCTTTTATGAACCTATCCTAATAAATTACGGCGTTGTTGCATAAGTCCCTGAGAAACAAGGTCTGAAATTCAAGAAAAGATTTACATTAAGACTAACTGAAAATACAATAAATACCCCAAAAGACCAAGCTGAGATGTCTACATGAAAAACGGCTACCAAAAAAGAAGCGTGATCTCAAACTTTTTTCAAGTCTTTTCTTAAAGATCGGATCCTTAGTTAAAAACTGAATTTACAGAAAGAATGTTACACTATCTAAAAAAGCCCCTCATTTAGAAGGGCTTTTTTAGTCAGAACTCCGGGTGCAGGATTCGAACCTGCGACCAATTGATCAACAGTCAACTGCAAAGCAATAGCTATCAACGCCTAACAATCTATACCAACTGAGAATTAAATGTTTAGAAGATTCTAAATGTTGAGAAAAGTTGGGAGAAATTGAGCCTTTTTGAAAAACACTGTGGTAAATTTGGGGCAAGAAAATTTCTTAATTTTACTGCTTGCAGTAATGCAGTAATTTTGTTATAACTAAAATTCAAAGGAGTAAAAATACTATGTCTGCCAAAACTGTACGTTTCACATTAGATTTACCTAATAAAGAGCATAAAAAAATAAGAACTATAGCCTCTGTATTAGGATTAACTATGAAAGATCTGTTTTTATTAAGTGTTGAAGAATTTACACATAAAAAACTGAATAAAACTACAATGCAGGCCCTGGAAGAAACAGCTTCAGGAAAAGGCTTGCATAAATTTGACTCTCTACAAAACATGTTTGATGATCTAGGGATTTAATGCTTACTGCTGTCTATCAAAATCATTTTAAAAAAGATTTAGAATTAGCCAACAAACGCAGAAAAGATATCAATCTACTAAAAATAATTATTATAAAAATTATCAATGAAGAATCGCTTTTGCCAAAAAACAAAGAGCATAAACTTATGGGCAAATATAAAGGTCTTTGGGAATGTCATATCGAACCGGATTGGTTATTAATTTATAAAGTGACTGCTACAGAAGCTATTTTTGTGAGAAC
>JBAZHS010000049.1:0-8719 GCA_041652275.1 Parachlamydiales bacterium | reverse complement strand
CCTCTGGCACCGGCAATAGCGCCTTCGATCACCAGCAAATTGCGCTCGGCGTCAACCAAAAGCACTTTCAGGTTCTGCACCGTCACCCTTTCGCCGCCCATCCGGCTGGCCCTTGGCGACAGAGGAAAGCATCTGCCCGGAGTCGACCTTTGTCCAGTTGATCCGGCATGGCGGTGAAAACCGGAGCCGTGGGCCCCAGGTCCGCCGGAAAAATTGTATTTCTTCATTACGCCCTGGAAACCCTTGCCTTTCGAAACGCCCGTCACATCAACAAAATCACCAGCCTGAAACAAGGTAACATCCAGCTTTTGCCCGACAGTATATTCGTCAACTTTTTCCAAACGGGTTTCGTTTAACTTTCTTTTCAGGTCCAGGTTTTTTTTCTGAAAATGGCCCGTCACAGGCTTGCCAAGCGCTTTGGCTTTGGCATTAAACGCCCCCAGCTGCAAGGCCGCATAGCCATCTTTTTCCCGGCTTTTAATCTGCACGACCGTATTGGGCTCCAGATGGATCAGCGTGCCGACTTTCAGATCGCCGCTTTCATTAAAGATTTGCGTCATCCCCGCTTTTTTTCCGATCAGTCTCAAATTTAAAAACATCGTTTTTTTCTCCAAAAACTAATTGCTTTCCCGGTTTTCCAACACAGACATCCACTGATGGATTATAACTCTTGTGGCTAACAGGTTTAAGTTTTGCTTTCCCAAGCCCGCCTTTTGCGACGCCAACTTCGGCAAAGCTCTTGCATTTAAGAAAAAGAGCTTAACAAATCACTCTTTTTTCTCTCAATCAAAAATTCCTATTAGCACAAGAATATAGAAGAAAAGCCAATTCCGCTCAAGCTGAAAAGCATCTTTTAAAAGATTTTTTGAGGAGATAAAAAAGCTACTATCAAAAGAAAAAGCGCTAAAAAAAGTAAATTAACAATTAAAAACCACTCCAGTTTAGAAATCCGCAATTAACACCGCCGTTGCCGGATTTTTAAAAAATTCCCGGCCCAAAATCCTTTCCCTGAAAAGCCTTCCCCGGCCCCAAAACCCCCAAAAAACCAAACCCCGGGTTTTGAAAAAAGAAGTATAGTTTAAAGGTTCTTTTTCTGAAAAAAATAACTTTAAACGACCCGCACGAAACCATGGCCGGTTGCTTAAAAATAAACTTGCCTTTGAAAAGTTCCCCAGGCCGTTTTTCGAGCCTTCGCTTTCAGAAAAGATATATTAAAACCGGAAGAAATCGCTTCAGCCTAACAATTTGAAAAATTACACGGCTTTCCTTGCAAAGCTTTTCTTTTGCGCCGGATCAAACCCCCGGGCCGGAATTTTCAACCTCTTTTAAAAAACCAGGCTTTTTAAGCCGCTCCAACAAAAGAAAAAAGTATTTAAAAAAAAGACTTCGGCGCTCAGGTTAAAAAACGCTCAGCCCGCTTTTTTAACCGGAACTGGCTGCGCTTTCAGGCCGGCAGTGCAGAAAGCTGGTTTTGCAAACTTAAGATCTCTTGGGAATCTTTGACTTCTTCCAAAGAGCCGCTGGAAATGTTGCCGTGGATTTTATTGGCGCAAGAGCCTACCAAAGTAATAAAACCGACGACTAGAATGACGATTTCCAACAGGCCCGGCACGCTGCCGAAAACAACCAGGGCCGCCAGACCCGAAAGCGTGGCCAAAAGATCCAGAAGATCGAAAAGCACATCGGCCAAGACATGGTAAAACGCTTCGTCGGTAAATTTTTGCGCCGCAAGCCGGTCCGCTTCGGAAGCGCCGGTTTTGGGAGCCTTTTTCTTTTCGGCGGCCTCGACCAGCTTGGCCACATCAAAACGCAAATCCCAGATGTCAAGCACAGGGGAAATAAAGCTCAAAACCCGTTTTAAAATCTGAAAAGGGACGCGGACGACCAGGCTAACAATAAACAAAAGGTCCCGGGCCGTATAGCTACCGGAATATAAAACCTTCTCGCCTTGCAGAAGAACTTTCTTCACCGTTCTTTCATGCGAGCAGAGGCCCTCTCCCAACTCATAAAGGCTGTAGGTCAGATCTTTCACATTGGACCAAACCGAAGTGAAAACACTCAAACTGGAAGCTAAAGCAAAACCCTCGGCCAATTCTTTCAGGCGCAAGTTGCCGGCTGTTTTTTGAAAAACCTGACTGAGATAGCGGAAAATGTTTTGTAAAACTTCAAAAACACGGCGCTGGCCTTTGGACGACTGGGTCCAGCCCACAAAGCCCGAAAAACCGGTCGTTTCCTGCCTGTTAATGCGGTAGAACCTGCCATCCATACAAATACAGCTGGCAGGAGCAGAAGGCAGGGATAAACAATTAGAGGCCGCCATAAAATTCCTTTTTTACCACTTAAATTATACTTAAAAAAACACTAAAAATGAAGTCAAAAAAAAGACTTTATATAAAGAAAATTTGACTTTTCAGCCCCCGAAGGAAATCCGCCGCCGCTAGCGGCCGTTTGCCTTCCAGCTGAACCAATTGCAAGTCCAGGGCCCCCGTCCCGCAGGCCACCGTCAATTTATTTTTATCCAGTTTTAAAACCTCTTTGGGAGCTGCTTTCTCCATTTTCTCAGGTAAAACAGCCACTTTTGACAAAAGAATTTTTAAGAGCTTTTCCTCGCCGTTAAGGCGGATTTTCGCCCTGGCTGCCGGCTGGGGGGAAAGCGCACGGACCTGGTTGTGGAGCTTTTCCGCCGGATTTCTCCAATCCAGCCAGTACTCTTCAGGCCGGATTTTCGGAGCCCAGCTGGCCGCTTCATGGTCCTGCGCCTTTGGTTGAAGCGTCCCCTTTTCCACCTGACGGATCACTTTAAGCAAAAGGGACTTGGCCAGGCGGATAAAGAGCTCTTCCAAATCGCTAAGCGTCATGTCGCCAGAAACAGGGACTGCAGACTGCTCCAAAATATCCCCCTCGTCCATTTTTGCGTTCATCTGCATAATCGTAATGCCGCTGAACTTCTCGCCGGCCATCAAGGCTCTTTGCATCGGCGCCGCCCCGCGGTATTTGGGCAGAAGCGAAGCGTGCACATTGATCGCGCCTTTACTGGGAACGCTTAAAAGCTCTTGGCTCAGGATCTGTCCGTAGGCAGCCACAATGAAAAGGTCGGGCTTCAAAGAGCGGATCTCGTCAACAAACAGCTTGTCAGAGGCTTTTTCCGGCTGCAAAAGGGGCAAGCCGGAAGCCAGTTTTTGGCAGAAATTTTTTACTTCCGAAACATGCAGGTGGTTTTTCACTTTGTCGGGCTGGGTCACAACGGCCTGAAACTTTAAGTTGTTTTCCACAAGAAAAGAGAGCAGCTCGGAAGCAAAAAGCGAAGTGCCGAAAAAAACCATGCGCATACTTTTTTACCCTGGGCTTACCGTTCGTCTAGAAGCTCTTCAGTTTTATTTTCTGCAGCCCGGTTTTCCGGAATTCTTTGCACAATTCCGCCCAGATCAATCAGACCCCGTTTGGAAGAAAGGCAGAATTCAATCAAGTGGACGATCTCGGGAAACGGCTGCAGTTTTTCCATTTCTTTTAAAGCTTTTTGCAGGCCTAGTCCCGAACGGTAGATCAGCCGAAAGGCTTTGGCCAGCTCAACGCGGACCTCAAGGGAAAAACGGTGCCGTTTCAAACCGACCAAATTAAGGCCGCCGAGGCGGAAAGGGTAGCCGGCGCCAAGCATGTAGGGAGGAACATCGTGCGAAACGGCGCTAAAGCCGCCCACCATGGCATAGCTGCCGATCCGGCAAAACTGGTGCACCGGGGTCATGCCGCCGATCACCGCATAGTCTTCGATTTGGACGTGGCCGGCCAATTGAACTCCGTTGGCCATAATCACTTTTTTGCCAACGGTGCAATTGTGGGCCAGATGACAATAAGCCATGATCAAAGAACCGTCGCCGACCTTAACCGTCGAACCTTCTTGGCAGGAAGCGTTAATGGTCACATATTCGCGGATTGAGCAGTCCTGGCCGATCTCGACAAAAGTTTTTTCCCCTTTATATTTCAGATCCTGCGGCTTCAACCCAATGGCCGCTCCGGGAAAAACAACGCTTCTTTCGCCGATCGTCGTATAGCCGTCCAGATAAGCGTGGGACCTGATGACGGCGCCAGCTTTTAAAATAACATTTTTTTTCACCGTGGCAAATGGTTCGATGGTTACATTTTGCGCGATCTGCGCCCCTTTTTCCACATAAGCCAACGGATGAATGTCAGACATTTTTTTTGCCTTTTATTTTTTTTTCAAAACCAAATAAAACTGAAAAACATTTCTGATCCGGGCTATTTCAGTTTCTGTCTGTCGATCAAAGCAAAGCTCAGCTCGGCTTCCACCGCCACCTGATCTTCAACCAGCGCCTTGGCCAGGATCTTACCGCCATTATTGCTAATGTGCAAAGCTTCAACCTGCAGTACCAGCACGTCGCCCGGAAGAACCGGCCGGCGGAACCTGGCTTCGGAAACATTCAAAAGCAAGGCGATCTTCGTGGTTTTCGTTTTCTGGTGCACAAGAATGCCGCCGGTCTGCGCCAAAGCCTCCAAAATCAAAACACCCGGCATAATCGGGCTTTCGGGAAAATGACCCAAGAAAAACTCTTCGTTGGCCGTTACATTTTTCTGGGCGACGATCAGGTTTTTTTCCAGATCAATCTTCACCACTTTGTCAACCATTAAAAACGGATAGCGGTGGGGCAGAATTTTTTTAATTTCTGCTATCGTTAAAAGCGAAGCTGGCATGTTCCTTCCTCATATGTTGCAGCAATCCCCTGACAAATGCCGTATTGGCCGCATGACCGGAGCAAAGGGCCGTAATCTGCCCTTGGATCAAAGCGCCGCAAAGCGAGAGATCGCCTATCAAATCTAAAAGTTTATGGCGCGCCAGTTCTTCCGGAAAACGAAAACCTTCCGGATTTAAAAGGCGCCCTTCTTTAATCACCACGGCGCTTTCAAGCGCGCCGCCTTTAATCAGGCCCTGGTCTAAAAGCGGCTTGATTTCTTCAAAAACTGAAAAGGTCCGGGCCGGAGCAAGGGCTTCTGAAAAACTCTTTTCGTCCAGATCAACGGTAAAAAACTGGGTGCCGAAACTAAGTTTCGGATCATGAAAAAGATAGCTCAAACGCAAGCCGTCAAAAGGCAGGGCGGTGATCAGCGTTTTTTCCCGGCGGTAGTAAAAAGGCTCTTCAATCTTTAAAATTTCCCTTTCCGCCGCCAGCTCGGCCCAGCCGGTTTGTTCGATCAAACGGCAAAATTCTTTGGCGCTGCCGTCTAAAATCGGCACTTCGGGGCCCTCCACCTCGATGAACAAATTACAAATGCCAAAAGCATATAAAGCGGCCAAAAGGTGCTCGACCGTTGAGAGCAAAACCTGGCCGTCGCCCAAAGAAGTGGTGCGGAAAGTTTTTTTGACCCTGTCGATTTTCGCCTCCAGGCGCCGGCCCTGAGTTTGAAAAACAAGGCCGCTGTCAGCTTCGGCCGGATGGAGAAACATTCGAATTTTACGGCCGGAAAAAAGCCCAGTGCCGTCAATAGACACGCTTTGTTTCAAGGTTCTTTGAAAAATCGAAAAAGGCAAAAAATACCCCTCAGGCAACTTTTGTTTGTCTTAATAAAAATACTTGCTCTTTAAAAACTCAAACCTATTCTAACCGATTTTAAGCTTTATTTTTACTATAAAAGTTAGGTTGGGGGCCGCTTTCTTGGCAACTCTTTTTTGGAAATTAAAAAGAAGCCGAGCAGGACCAGGCTCGCAACAACAATCGGCAGATCACCCCATCGGACATAAAAAGTTTGATAGTGGTCCAAAGGCACTTTTACAAAAAGCGCTTGCAAATGCTCTTGGGACTCGCCGTCTTTTAAACAAACCAAAACCCGGCCGAAAGCATCGACCGCCCCCGTCACACCCGTATTGCAGGCGCGGACCAGGGGCAGGCCGTTTTCCACCGACCTGATCTTGCCCAGCTCAAAATGCGCCTTCGGCAAACTTGAAGCAGGAAACCAGACATCGTTGGAAAGGTTGACCAGCAGCCTGGCTCCCTGGGCACGGTTTTGGCGCATTAAATGGCCATAGGCCTCTTCGTAGCAAATGCAAACGCCAAGCGGAACCTTGCCGGGAAAAACCTTAGCTTCCTTGCCGGGAGTAAAAAAACCGGAAATACCGTAAGCGGCCGCCAGCTTAGCGCACCACTCAAAGGGAAAATATTCCACCACCGGCACCAGCACCCGCTTGGCGTAGCGCCTGATCTCCAGAGAAAAAGGCTGAAAATGAAAGGCCGCATTATAATTGACCAGATCCTCTTTTTCGTCCAGGCCGATCACCACCTCCGCTCCCAGATAATTGGCCAAAGCCTGGGCCCAAAAAGCATTGCTGACCTTCCACAAGCAGCCGTACTGCTTTTTTTTGCCCAAAGGTTCCGCCAAGGGCTGGCCCAAAGGCGGCAAAAAAGCTTTTTCTTCATCTAAGCCAAAAACCTGCTCCCAGACCTGAAAAAAAGAGCCGAGATCATAAAAGCTCTCGAAGGCCGGAAAAGGCAGGGCCGCTTCCGGCAGGACCACTAAATCAACCGCCGGCAAAGGCTGCGGTAATTTTACTTTTTTCCGGAAAGCTGAAACAGCGGGCTTGCCGGCGCTTGTTTTTTGCAGTAAAGCTTCTTTTACCGCCAGCAAAATCCGCTTCCACTGCTCGGCCGGAGGAATAAACTCCCGGTAGCGCTCGAAAACAGGCTCTTTTTGCGCGGGGCTGAGGGCCGTCTGAATCAGCAGCACCGAAAGCTCCCCGGCCGGCAGCAGGCCCGGGTTTTTTTGATAGCTTTCATGCAGGTAGCCTAAAAAATAGGGAAAAAGCACCAGGGCAAGCCAGATCAGCACTTCCTTGGTCCTGGTTTTTAAAAAAAGGGCCCGGTAGCCATAAGCATTGGTCAAAACCACCCAAAAAGAAAGGCCGTAAACGCCAAAAAAAGCCGCCATCTGCATGGAATAGCGGCTATAGCAAAGGGCCGAACCCAGCACATTAAAGGGGAAGCCGCTGAAAAAAAACAGACGGCTCCACTCCAAAAGCGTCCAAAGCCCGGCCAGGGCCAAAATCCGGCGCCAGCTAGACAAACCGCGGCTTGGAAAGAAAAGAAAAAAATAGCAGAGCAGGGCAAATTCCAAACCCAGAGCCAGGACCAAAAAAACATAAACCAGTAAAATCAGGGGGCCAACCCATTCAGTCGAGGTCATCCAGGAAAGCTCAAAAGCCGATACAAGCGAAAACCAGACCAGGGCCAAACCAAAAGCCCTTTTTTTGCTTTGGACAAACTGCAGGCTTTTCCAAAAAAGGGCCAGGCCCAAAGCAGCGCTCAGCGGCGCTAAAAAACCATAGGCCACCGGCTTGCCCAAAGCGCTTAAAAACCAGCTGAAAGTAAAATAGCCGAAAGCCGGCCAAAAAGGTTTCTTTAAAAGCCTGGCAAAAGAACGCTTCATCATTTAAACGGATCGCTGAGTTTGGACAAAGACATGCCGCCGAAACCGGAAGCGGCTTTTTTCGTATCGACGGACGAAACATAGAAAAGCGCGCCTAAAATGGCGATATTTTTAAAAAAGAACATCAGCTGCAAGTCCCTTTTTTCGCCGCTTAAAAACCAGAAATGGTGCAGTAAAACGGTCATGCAGAGCATAAACAAAATTAAAAAAGAGGCCGCCGCCTTGACTTTATAGCCGCATAAAAGAAAGATCCCGGCCAGCAGCTCCAAAACAATCAGGCCGGCTAAAACCGCCCAGGCCCACTGCATGAAAAAACTAAAAAACTGCTGCCAAAAAACCGAAGAAGCCGTGTAGGCCTGCCAGTCGCAAAAAACATTGGTTAGCGCCCGTTCGCTCTCCGTCCAGTCCAAAATTTTATTGACGGCGGAAAAAATAAAAAAAAGACTGATCAAAGTCCTTCCGGTAATAATTAAGGTCAGCTGCCACTTGCCCATAAAAAAACCTCTCGCCTTAAATTTAAGCTTGTACCAGATCTATAATTTTTTTTAGATAAAAAACAAATTCTTTTCTAGCTTCCGGCTGCATATATTCCGGTAGCTTTAATCCAAACAGGTTAGTATAATCTTTTTCTAATTATTAAGTAGTTTTTAACCATGCGCCATTCTTTTTGCGACTACCATCTTTTGGAAATTTTAAACGGTTTTGAAAAAAGCTCGCTGCCTTTGGACGCCTACTTAAACCAATACCTGCGGGCCAATAAGGCCGTCGGCTCCAAGGACCGGCAAAAAATCTGCTCTAAGCTCTACACCCTGATCCGTTTCCGCGGCCTGATCGATGCTTTTTTAACACCGCCTATTGACTGGAAAAAAAGACTGGACCGCCTGCCGACTTTGGACCTCAAGGAAGCGGCTTTAAAAAACAACCTCCCCTCCCATGTAAAAGTCAGCTTCCCCAAGGTTTTTTTTCAGCTGCTGGAAACGGAATACGGCGAAAAAAAAGCCCTGCAGATTGGCCAGTCCCTGAACGAAAATGCGCCTTTGACCATCCGCTTTAATCCGCTGAAAACCACCCGCCAGGAGCTCCTGGAAAAACTGCAAAAAGAGCTCAATGCCCCCCTGCAAACAACCCTCCTTTCCGAATATGGCCTGACCCTTGAAAAAATATCCAACCTGTTTGCTTTGCCCGCTTTTAAAGCCGGCCTGTTTGAAATGCAGGATGAAAACAGCCAGCTGATCGCCCTGGCCCTGAAAGCTGAAGCCGGGGACCTCGTCTTGGACTTTTGCGCCGG
>JBAZHS010000048.1:5909-8750 GCA_041652275.1 Parachlamydiales bacterium | reverse complement strand
TTGCCCTACGCCCTGAAACTGGCTTCTTTGGGATATAAGGAAGCAATGAGGGCGGATTTGCATCTAAGGCAGGGGCTGAACGTTTGTTTGGGCAAAATTACCAACCAGCCGGTAGCCAATGATTTAGGCTATGAGTTTGTCGCTCCGGAAAAGATCCTGTAACAAAGATAAAAAGTCATTTTGCGAACAAGGGCCGCTTTTAAAAGCGGCCCTTTTTTTTTTGCGCTTTAGGCGGGGTTTTCCGGTAGACAAAATAAAAAAAAAACGCTACACCCTAAAAAGGGCGCCTCTTTTTATGGCCAAAATGCTAAAATAGACAAATTTATATGTCAAAAATCGGCCAGATTATTTTTTTTGAAAGCACTTACGAGGTGGAGATCAAGCTGAACAGGTCCTCGGAGTGGGTTTTTTTACGGCTTTCCGAAACCGGGGAGCTTTTAGACGGTTTTTGCAGCTGCAAGAAAAAATGCGCCCATGTCGAAGCGGCCAGAAGCAGGGTTTGTCCAAACGGCCGGCCCTGGCATGTGCTTTTTCAAAGATCGATTTTTCATAAGCTGGGTTTTTTGTGGTTTCAAAGATGGCCGGGAAAAAGCCTTGATGAGCTTAGAGGGGAGCTGACTTTAAAAGCTAAAAATTCTACGGCCAAGAAACTGCTTTTGGAAATTTTTCCCGGCCGGCCAAAAACACAAAACGGGCTTTTAAGCTTCAAGCTTGCAAGCCTGCCGGCGGAAGAGGCGGCCCTGTATTTAGAGGGAAAAGCTTCTTTGGATTTGCGCTTCCGCCTCTCTTCTTTCGGCGATCTGGCCCGGGTTTTTTTTATGCAGGAAGCCAAAGTTGTTTTAACCGGAAAAGAGCTGCCTTTGAAGCTGAAGCTGGAGACAAAAGCGTTGAGACTGGAAATGGTTTTAAAGCCGGAAGAGCTGGAAGCGCTTATCCCTTTATTGGCTGAAGCTAAAAGCAATCTTAAAGCTTATCCGCAAAAGCGCTTGCAGGCAGCCGTTTTTGATGAAAAAAAAGCTGAGCTGGAAATTGTTTTCGAGCCGTTTTTAAAGGGTTTTGCAAAGGAAGCGAAATTCAAGCTCGGAAGCTGGTTTTTTGTGCCGGAAGAAGGTTTTTTTGAGGAAGTCAAAGATCTGGAGCCCCGCCTGGTTTTGAAAGACAAAAAAGCTATTTCCGATTATCTGGACGGCCATTTTTTAGCTCTGAGCCCCTTTTTATCTGTGCAAAAAGAGATCAAGGCTTTTAAAAAAAAGCTCTTTGTCGATCCGGAAGGGCGTCTGCATATTGAAGCTTTTTTCGAAAAGCCCGGAGATTTGGCCGGAGCGTTTTTTTTGCATAACTGGATGTTTTTCAAGGGCCGGGGCTTTTATCGCCTGAAAGAAAAACCGCTTTTCCAGGTGGTGGAAAAAGACCAGGTCAGCGGCTTTGTCGCGGAAAAGCGGCTTTTTTTGCAGCAGATCGAGGGCTTTGAAGTGCATTTCGGCCCGTTCTATTTCCAGGAACGGCTGAGTTTTTCTTTGACGGAAGACCAAGATCTGAAATTTGAAAAAAAGCTTCTGGTTCCCCGGGGCTTTAAACGGGTGGTGGACTTCGGGGCCTGGGTGTATGCCGAAGGAAAGGGGTTTTATACTAAAAAAGAGCTGAGCTTTTCCGGTTTGCCTCCGTTGGTGAAAAAAGCCGATCTGGCCTCTTTTTTAAGCCAAAGGAAAAAAGACCTTGAGCAGATCGGCGGCTTTTTTACGGAAGAAAACCCCCTGGAACAAGCCGGCTTGAAAATCTTTTTAAATGAAAAAGGAAAAATTACCGTCGAGCCCAAGTACATTTTAAAGAAAGACCAGCGCCTTTTGGTAGAAGACCTAATTTTTTTCGGGACTTTTGTTTTTTGGAAAAAGAAGGGTTTTTTTGAGCTTGCTTTGCCTTTCCGCCTGCCGGAGGGCTATGCGGAAAAAAAAGAGATTTCCGAGAGCGAGGAGTCGTTTTTTGTACACTACGAGCTTGAGCGCCTGCGGCCTTTTATTTTACAGATCGACCCTTCTTTGGTGCGGCCGGAAAAGCTCCGGGCCAGGCTTTTGGATTTGAAAAAGGAAGGCAGCTCTTACCTTGTCCGGATGGTTTATGCTTCTTCTTTGGGCGAAGAGAATGCCGTTGGTTTGAAACTGGCGCTTTTAGACAACAAAAAGTATCTTTTTTCCCGAGCCGGCTTGATTTTTTTAAGGGGGGAGCGTTTTAAATGGCTTTCCTTGATCAATCCGAAAAGGGTTTTGAAAAAAAGGGGCTATCTGCGTTTGAAAACCCTGGAATGGGTCCGGCTGATGGTCTTGGAAAATCTGCCGCGGCCCTCCGGCAAGGGGGCCCGGGACCGGAAGATGCAAAAGCTTTTTGATGAATTGCTGTCGATGGGAAGCGAAGAAGAGCCTGATCTTGGCTATTTAAAATCCGAGCTCCGGCCCTACCAAAAGACCGGGGTGAAATGGCTGGGTTTTTTATATGCTTACGGCCTTTCGGGTTTTCTTTTGGATGAGATGGGCCTGGGCAAGACCCACCAGGCCATGGGCCTGTTGGCCCTGGCCCTGAAAAAGGACCCCCTGCGCTCCAAGCGCTATCTTGTTGTCTGTCCGACTTCGGTGATTTACCACTGGGAAGATCTGCTGAAGCGGTTTTTGCCGGAGATCAAAGTGACCCTGTTCCACGGGCTGAAAAGAAAGTTCGATGATAAGGCCGAGCTGGTTTTAACTTCTTACGGCATGGTCAGGTCCGAGCAAAAGCTTTTGCAAAGCAAAAGTTTTGAGATTGCCATTTTCGATGAAGTGCAGATTGCCAAAAACCGCCGCTCAAAGATTT
>JBAZHS010000048.1:0-5899 GCA_041652275.1 Parachlamydiales bacterium | reverse complement strand
CTGAAAAGCCTTTCTTCCGAAATGGTCCTGGCTTTGACCGGCACGCCGCTTGAAAACCGCCTCGAAGAGCTTTCGACCCTTTTTGACTTAGTTCTTCCAGGTTATTTTCCGGCGGAAAAAACTTTCCGGGACCTGTTTATCGATCCGATTGAAAAAACCGGCGACGAGAAGCAAAAAAAACTGCTTAAAAAAATGGTCGCCCCCTTTGTTTTAAGAAGAAAGAAAAAAGAGGTTTTAAAGGATTTGCCGGACAAGACCGAAGAACTGATCTACTGCGATCTGGCCCAAGAGCAAAAAGCGCTTTATCTGCAGTTGGCCCGCAAAGAAAAAAGCCGCTTGCTCCAGGAGCTTCAGGATGAAAAAAACGAGCAGGCCGTTTTGCATGTCTTTGCCCTTTTGGGAAAATTAAAACAGCTCTGCGACCATCCGGCCCTGCTCTTCCCGAAGCTGGCCCATCTGGCTTCCGGCAAATGGGAGCTTTTTGTCGAGATTTTGCAGGAAGCTTTGGCTTCCGATTTCAAAGTCGTGGTCTTTTCCCAATATCTGGGTATGCTTGATCTGATAGAAAATTACTTAAAAAAACATAACCTTAAGTACGCCAAACTGACCGGCTCGACTCTCAAGCGCTTCGAAGAAGTGCAAAAATTCCAAACCGATCCCGAGTGCCGGGTCTTTATCGGCTCGCTTTTGGCTTCCGGAGTGGGCATTGATTTGACTGCCGGCTCGTTATCCACTATGACCGCTGGTGGAATCCGGCCAAAGAGAACCAGGCCACCGACCGGGTTCACCGCATTGGCCAAAGCCGGGGGGTGCAGGTCTTTAAGCTGGTAGCTAAAAATACGATTGAGGAGAGGATTAATTTCCTGATCGAAAAGAAAAAAACTTTGATCGAAGAGATGATCGGCGGGGACGAGGCTGAAGCGCCGAAGGTCTTTTCCCGCGAAGATTTGCTTTTTTTAATCGAGGGACTGGAAGAATGAGCTGTTTTTCAGCCAGGCGGCAAGAGCCTGAGAGGCGGCTTTTCCGGATGGATTTTGCAGGTCCAGCTTTAAAGCGCGGGACTTTCTTTTTTCAATTGTAAAAGCATATTTTTTATCATAGTAGCCAAGCAAAAGGGCGGAGCACTCCTTGAGCTTTTGTTGTTCTAAAAGTTCCAGGGCCTGCCGGGCAATTTCTCCGCCAAGCCGTTTTTGGATTCTTAAAATGGCGGCCCTGAGCTTTTCTTTAGGGGTTCGGCGGTAGCTGTTTAAGATCCTTTGCAAACGGTTTTCCAGGCTGTCTTCCAAAATCAGACTCGGCGCTTTTTGCATTTGCTCGAAGAGCGTTTTCGGCAGGATCAGATTTCCGATCAGGCGGCTTTCGTCTTCCAGCCAGATCCGCCGGGACCCCGGTTTTTTGCTTCGGCTTTTTTTTTCAAAACAAAAAAGTCGGAAGGCCAGCTGGTTTTCAAAATTTTCCTGGGTCGGCTGGGGTTTTTGGAAAGCGCCGAAAACCGAGCCCCGGTGGCAGGCCAATCCCTCCAGGTCGATATGCTCCAGCTGTTTTAAAAAGCGGGTTTTGCCGACTCCGGTTTCTCCGGAGAGGATTGCCAGCGGATATTTTTTTTCAAACTGCTTCAGGACCCAGCTCCGGCCGCCTTTGTAGCCTTTTTTTAAAAGCAGCACCTGGTAGCCCAAAAGCTCGAAAAGCCAGCCGACCGAAGCTGAACGTAGGCCGCCGCGGAAACAATAAACGGCCAGGGTCTGGGCTTTGAGCTTTTCAGCTTTTTGGGCCAGCTGGGGCAGATTAATGAGGCCCAGGGCCTGTTTGATGGCCGCTTGTGAGCCGGCCTGTTTGTAAAGAGTGCCGACCAGGGCCCGGTTTTGGTCGGAAAAAAGGGGGATGTTCACGGCCCCGGGCAGATGGCCGCGGCGGTATTCTTTGGGCGAGCGGACATCAATTAGGGGATATTTGCGGTAGCGGTTTAAATAGACGGCATAAGGAATAGTGCGCATAAGAAGACAATTTTGCCAAAGCGGCCAATTTTAATTAAGCGCTATTGGCTTTTTTCTTATCTTTGGGATAATTTAATTTCTTATTTAAGAAAGAGTTTTTGCCGGCTATAAGTTGAAAAAAGGCTCTATTCCGGGGTTTTAAGCGCAGTCTTGATTTAAAGGCGGCCTTGGGTTTAAGCCGGCTTTTTTAACTTCTTGGTAAAAAAAGTTTTGGGGGTTTTGTTTTGACGGCAAGGATTTTTTTTAATAAACCGTAAATAAAATTTATTTTAGGTTCTTTTTTATTCCTTTTGCGGTAAAATTTCTTTTTTTATAATACAAGTTTTTTCGTATGAAAATCGCTCTTGTCGGCCGGCCCAATGTGGGCAAATCAGCTCTTTTTAACCGTCTTTTAGGTAAAAGGACGGCGATTGTCGAAGATGAGGAAGGGGTGACCCGCGACCGCCTTTACGGAGTGGGCAATTTTAATGGCCGCGAGTTTACTTTAATCGACACCGGCGGCATTGAGCCCAAGTCGAAACGGCCCTTTAACCTGGAAGTTTTGGAGCAGGCCTCCCTGGCGATCGAAGAAGCTGATCTCGTTTTTTTCGTCGTTGACGGCAAAAGCGGGCTTCTGCCTTTGGATTTGGAAATTGGCCGGCTGCTTTTTAAAGCCAAGAAAACTGTGATCTTGGCCGTTAACAAGGCCGACCAGTATTTTTCTGAAAAAGACCTGTATTTGGCCCCCTTTTATGCTTTGGGACTGAAGAAACTGCTGGCGGTTTCCGCTCAAAATGGCAATGGCATCGACGAGCTTTTGGAAGAGGCCCTGAAAACTTTAGACGGCCTGGCTGAAAAAAACTTTTTGACAGGTCCGATTGCCGAAAAACCCGAAAGGGAAGAAGACGAAAAAAATAACGGACTGCCGGCCTTTGCAGAAATTCCGGCAGGGGTCTTGAACGAAGCTCAAGCCGGGCCGGAGAAGGCCCTTTTGAAAGTAGCATTGGTAGGCCGGTCCAATGTCGGCAAGTCCAGCTTGATTAATTTTTTAATTAAGGCCCGGCGTTTGGCGGTTTCTGCCTTTCCCGGCACCACCAGGGACAGCGTGGAGGTCTTTTTAAGAAGAGGGAAGCTGGAATATCTTTTTATTGATACTGCCGGCCTTCGAAGAAGGCATAAAGAGGGCTCGACGGTGGAAAAATTTGCCCGCCTGAGAACGGAAGAAGCGATTGAAAAAGCTGACATCTGTCTTTTTATGCTCGATGCCGAAGAAGGGCTGTCGATGCAAGATAAACGGATCGCAGCGTTGATTGAAAAAGCCGGCAAGGGGTGTCTGATCCTGATCAACAAATGGGACCTTGTCAAAAAGGTGACCATGGCCCAGGCCTTAAGAAGCCTCCATGAAGCGGCGCCTTTTTTAGCCGGCCATCCGGCTTTGTTTATTTCGGCTTTAAAAGGCCGCAATACCGAGGGGATTTTTCCCCTTTTGGAACAGATTTCCTCCGGTTTGAAAAAACGGATTGCGACGGGTGAGCTGAACCGGTTTGTGGAAGAGTGTCTAAAAAAATACCATCCGCCGATGATTGGGGGCCGCCGGCTTCGGATCTATTATTTAACCCAGGTGAAAAGCTCTCCGCCCCGTTTTTTGCTTTTTGTCAACCATCCGGCTTTGATGCTGGAGAGCTATCAAAAATATCTGGTCAACCGCCTGAAAGAAAAGTTTTCATTTGCCGGCGTGCCGTTAATTTTTGAGATAAAGGGCAAAAAAGTAGAATAATATTCTTTAATCCCTACAATGAGCTTAAAAGCGAAGGTGTCAAGGCATGTTCGGCGCTTTTAGAAGCGAAGTGCGGCTTTTTCCGTTTTTGGAAGAGCTGAGAAGATATAATCTAAAAAGTTTAAAAGAAGACCTGATCGCCGCTTTTTCCGTGGCGCTTTTGGCCATTCCGCAGTCGATTGCTTACGCGCTTTTGGCCGGGCTGCCGCCTTCGGCCGGTTTTTTTGCGGCGATTTTCGGGGCAATCTTCGCCGCGGCCTTCGGTTCATCCAGGCAGATGGTGGTCGGGCCGACTACCGCAGTGGCGATTTTGATCCAGACCTCGGTTGCCGACATCATTTTTTCTTATTACCCGGAAATTCCGCCTGAGCAGAAGACCGCTTTGACTTTGCAGATTTTAAGCCACATTGTGATTGTCATGGGCTTTTTGCAGATGTTTTTTGGTTTTTTTAATTTGGGCAAGCTTCTGCAGTTCGTCAGCCGTTCGGTGATCATGGGCTATTTTGTCGGCGTGGTCATTGCCATTATGGTC
The DNA here is from genome assembly GCA_041652275.1 of Parachlamydiales bacterium. Lineage (GTDB taxonomy): Bacteria > Chlamydiota > Chlamydiia > Chlamydiales > SM23-39 > JBAZHS01. Next base: position 1,617 of record JBAZHS010000048.1, on the reverse strand, counting down.
AACCAGCTTTATCCTTTTTTGGGACTGACATCGATTGAAGAGGGCGAGCCGGTTATTTTTAAATTTTTGCATCTGATAGGCCAGTTTTGGCATCTGCACCTGCCAACGGCGGCCCTGGGCCTTTCGGCGCTTTTGCTTTTGTTTTATCTCAGGCGTTTTCCCCGATTGCCGGACGCGCTTTTTATGCTGGTCCTGATTTCCGCTGCGGCCTTTTTTTTAAATGCCTGGCAAAAGCCCTTTTGGCAGATCAGTGCTTTAAAAGATTTAGGGCAGGTAAGTTTTCCCCGGTTAGATTTGCATTTTCCGAATCTGGACCTGCGCCTTTTAAACCGGGTTATGCCGGCGGCCCTGGCGATTACCTTTTTGGGTATTTTGGAGGTTTTCTCGGTTTTTCGGACCATTGCTTCAAAAGACAGCTGCAGCGTCAATGCCAACCAGCAGATCTTTGCCGTCGGCGTGGCCAACAGTTTTTTAGCTTTTTTATTGGGCGCCATGCCGGCATCGGGCAGCATTTCGCGCACCCTTTTGAATTCCCGCAATAAAGCCAAAAGCCGTTTGGCGGCGATCTTTTCCGGGCTTTTGGTCTGGCTTTTTCTTTATTTCGGCTGGAAGCTGATCGGCTCCATTCCGCTGGTGGCTTTGGCTGCCATTTTACTTTTCGTCGTTCCCGGCATGGTGGACTTTAAACAGATCCGCTTTTGTTTTACCGCCACCAAAGGAGACGCCCTGGTTTTTCTCTTGACCATGTTCAGCTGCTTTTTTTTCAGCCTGGACGTGGCCTTTTTTCTGGGGATTGTGATTTCGATCGCCTTGTATTTAAAAAAGGCGGCCATTCCCCATATGGTGGAATATGCTTTTAACTCGGCCGGCCGTCTGGTGATCATTTTGGCCAAGCAAAGGGTCCACCGCAAGATTCGGATTGTTGGAATCGCCGGCGAGCTGTTTTTTGCGGCCGTCGACCTGTTCCAGCATACCTTGCAGGAAGTGGCTAAGGATCCTTTTGTGGAAGTGATTGTTGTCCGGCTGAACAATGTCTATTACATGGATGCTTCCATGTGCTATGCCCTGGTGGCTTTAAAAGAGTATCTGAAAAAGACGAAGCGCTTTTTGCTGATCTCCGGGATTACCCCGGAGGTTTTTACGGTTTTCGATAAAGCGGGGCTGGTTTACGAGCTTGGCCGGGACAACCTTTTTTTAACCGACGAGAGCTCTCCGCAGTTTTCAACCTGGCAGGCCTGCCAAAGGGCCGAAGAGCTGATCGACTAGTCGTTTTACCTTTGATTTTCTGATGTTGTCCGGATAAAAATTAAGTTTTTTAGCCTCCCGGGTACCGCTGCGGATTGCCGGGTCCGGCGGTCTTTGTGGATTGGTTAAACTAATAAAAGCATTGCTGGAGAAAATGATTTTTTTTTAGACTGGGAGTTCTTTAATTTAAGGATTTCATTTATGCGTATTTTTTACTTTGGTTTTGTTTTTTTGGGGCTGGTTTTATTTGGCTCCTTGCCGGAGCCCTATGCTTCGATCGAGCGTTTGCCCTATGATGGCCACGGCTGGTTTTCTAACGCCAGGCCGTTAAAAAAGCTTTTGAAAGAGCATAAGATTTATACGGTGGTGGAA
>JBAZHS010000047.1:0-8914 GCA_041652275.1 Parachlamydiales bacterium | reverse complement strand
CGCTAATCCGCCTTTTAGAAAGGATTGAGTCTTCAGAAGTGATTCAAACCGGATTTTTTAAGGCCCTGGAAAACGTTGACAGCGTGCTTTTGCAAAGTTTGCTGGAAAAGAAAAGCGCTTTTTTGACGGCCGATAATCTAAGGCAGGCCCTTGGCCGGATCCAAGAGATGGAGACCTTTTCAACGAACAGGTTTGAAGAGATCAGAACGGCCCTTCAGCTTAAGCTGAATTTTTTGGTTAGACCCAAGGAGGAGGCTTCAGAAGGAGAAACGCCGCCAAGCAGCTTTGCCAGGAGTGCGGAAGAGCTGGTCCAAACTCGGCGCGGGATCAAGCGCCGCCGGTTGAATGCGACTCTGGAATTCGATGGGGAATAATTTTTTAAAACAAGAGGAATCAAGATGGTTAATCCGCTTGGCGCTTGCCAGACAGGGCCTTTGGAAACGGAAAAAAAATTACCAAAATGGCCGGTGGAAAAACCCGCTTTGAGTTTGTTTCTTGGACCGGCGCAAGTTACCGGAGCCATGTGGGAAAAAGCTGTCGCGGGGCCTTTGCCGGAAGAAAGTGCCGAGCCGTTTTTGCCCGATTTGGAAAAACTGGGCCAGGATGAGCTGGATTTGCTTTTTGCTACAGCAATTTTGGAAAAAGACCAAAAGCTGCTGAAGGAATTTTTAAAATTGCCCAAAGAGCGGTTTTTGAACGCCTTGAAATTTGCCCTTTCCCGGGAAAGCGGCCTGGGCAGTTTTTCTGAAAGAGGAACGCAAGCTTCCGAAAACCTGTTCGTGTATCTGCGGAGCTTGGCGAAAACGGAAGGGTTTTCGGAGATCGCCGGATTTTTGCCCGGCTCTGCTTCGGGCTCTGCGATCCGGTGCTAACACCGGCTATCCGGAAGTCTGATTTCCAAAATTCAGCAACTTATTTTTTAAACCGAAGGCCAGTGTTTTTTTGCCGAAAATAAAAATGTAAATTTTAGAAATCAGGTACGGTATTTAGCTGCAAAAACAGAAATCCGACGCGGACGTCGGCTGTAAAAAACAGGCAGCTGATTTTTGAAAAGAAAAAGACCAACCGGCTTTTAAAGAAAATTAGCAGGAGGATTTTGGCCATTAGACAGCCGTCTTTAAAAATAGGTAGAAAGCGGGTCGACATCGACGAAAAGCTGAACGGCTTTGGGCAGCTCGAAAGTGGTTTTTAATTTTAAAACGGCCAGGCTCAAAGGCAGAATTTTTGGGCCGCGGAGAAGGAAAAAATAGTGGTATTTGCCGTGGGCTTTCAGGTTTCCCGATCCGGTAACGGGATGCAGTTTATCTGCTTGGGAAATTTTTTCAATCAAATTTTGCCGGAACTTTTCGGCGGTCTTTCTGGCCAAAAGCTCGTTTTCCGAAGAAAAGTTCAGCTTGATCAAAGAGGAAAAGGGCGGATACTGAAAGAATTGGCGCGAGAGAAGTTCGGTTTTGTAAAAAGCCGGATAGTCCTGTCGGGCGGCCAGCTGGATAATTTCGTTTTCCGGATTGTAGGTCTGGATGATCACCTCGCCTTCCAGCTCGCCCCTTCCGGAGCGTCCGGCGACCTGGCAGATCAGCTGGAAGACATTTTCGCCGGAGCGGAAATCGGGGATGTTTAAAGCACTGTCCGAGTTTAAAACGCCGACCAGGGTGACGGCCGGAAAATGCAGCCCCTTGACGATCATCTGGGTGCCGATGAGCACATCGGCCTTGCCTGAGCGGAACTCTTTGAAGAGCGTTTCGTGGGAGTTTTTGGAAGCGGTGGTGTCGCGGTCGATCCTGAGGGTGCGCAAATGGGGAAAAATGGCTTTAAGGGCCGCTTCAACATGTTCGGTGCCGAAGCCCTTATATTTCAAGGGGGAGCCGGCATGGCAGCTGGGGCAGGCGGCTGGCGGCCGGGTTTCAAAATTGCAAAGATGGCAGACCAGCTTGTCTTCTTTTTTATGGAAGGCCAGCGTTTTTTCGCATTTCGGGCACTTGACGGTGGCCGAGCATTCCGGACAAAGCAGGATCGTATGGTAGCCGCGACGGTTTAAAAAGAGCAGGGTCTGCTCGCCTTTTTCAAAGCGCTCTTTGATTTTTCCAAGCAGTTTTTCGGAAAAAGGCACCTGGCCGCGGATCCGGTTCTGGGGGGCTTTTAAATCAATGATTTCGACATGGGGCAATTGGGCCTTTTCTGCTCTTTGGCTAAGTATGGAAAGCCGGTATTTGCCCGTTTGGGCGTTGAAATAGCTTTCCAAAGAGGGAGTGGCGCTGCCCAAAATGACCGGGCAGGAATTGAGTTTTCCCCGCATTATGGCCAAAGAGCGGGCGTGGTAAGCGGGCTCTTCTTCCGCATTTTTATAAGAAGCGTCGTGCTCTTCATCGACGATGATCACCCCGAGGTTTTTCAGGGGAGCAAAAATCGCCGACCTGGCTCCCAGAGCGATCCTGGTCTTTCCAGAAACGAGCTCCTGCCAGGCCAGGTGGCGCTCGCCGGCCGAGCGCTTATGGTGCAAAATGGCGAGCTTTTCTTTGAACCTGGCCTTGAAGCGCTCGATGGTCTGGGTGGTGAGGGCAATTTCCGGTAAAAGCAGCAGGGCGCTTTGATCTTTTTCCAGGGCTTTTTGGATGGCCTGCAGATAGATTTCGGTTTTGCCGGATCCGGTAATGCCGTGTATAAGGTGGACCTGAAAGATTTTTTTTTCTAAAGAAAGCCTGATTGTTTTTAGGGCCTGGGCCTGCTCTTCGGTCAGTTTTTTCGGCAGAGAGGGCAGATAGCTGAAGTTTAACAGCAGCTCTTCTTCGGAAGCAAAAACTTTTTGGGCCCTGAGGACCTTTTTTTTAATGAGCGTTTCGACGGCGCTTTTGGAAGTGATTTTGTTAAGCTCGTTGAGGAAAAGCCCTTTTTTAGCTTTTAAAAATAGCTCGAGGATCTGGGCTTGCAGGGGGTGTTTGGCCAGGAGTTCGGAAATGAGCTTGAGAACTTCTTTTTTACTGTGGTTCAAAGTCAGGAAGACCAGGCTTTTTTTTTGCGTCCCTTCCCTGACGGGGGCCGGCAGCATGAGCCGGAAGACTTTGTGCAGGGGCGAAGCATAATATTTACCCATCCAAAAGGCTAATTCAAAAAGATCTTCCGGTAAAGGGGGCGAAGGGAGGAGGGCGGCAATCGGCTTGAGCTTGGCAAAAGCGCTTTCTCGTTTCAAGTCCAAAACGATCCCTTCGCGAATTTGGTTTTTGAGCGGCACTTTTAGGCGCATGCCTTTTCGGATCTGGCCTAAAAATTGCTCGGGGATCAGGTAGTCCAGCGGCTGGTGGAAAAAATCGTCCAGCAGTACCGAAGCGTATTTTTCACTCATAGACTTAGGGCTTTTTTCTTCAGGGTTTCATAGAGTGTTTTTTTCATAAGGGGCTCTTTGAAGTAAAGCGAGATCTGGGGCATGAGCAGCAGGGGGGTGTTTTTTAAAAAGGTTTCGTGCGAAATCGGGTTTTCATGGTAATGCGTGAGAAGGTTTTTCAGTTTCCAAAGCGAAGAGTCGGAAATGATCATGAGCTTGAGGTGGGGCTGGTTCAAATAAGCTTCCCACTTGTTTTCTTTTTCCAGGCTGGCGGCGTTAATGATTTTGGTGGGCTGAAAAAGCAGGTGGACGGCGCGGGCCAGCTCTTTTAAAAAGAAAAGCTCTTTTTCCGTTTCCCCGTAGGAAAGGATGGTGATCCGGCCGACTTTGGCCTTGAGCTTCCAGCTGGAGGCGATCTCTTTGGCTTTGGTGTCTTCCGGAATTTCTTCTAAAATTTTAAGGTTGGGATCAACCAGGAACAGCAGGTCTTTGAAGTGCTGAAAAGAAACCGGCAAAACGGGAATCGGTTTTTCCATTTCCCGGAAATCGGTTTTTTTTTCTAAAGCTGGCGCCGGCTCGGATGGCCGGACAAGCGGTGGCAGGATGGGAAAGGGGGCTTTGTTCAGGGTAATGGTTTTTAAAGAAGGAGGCGGAGGAATTTTTTCTTCTAAAGCCGGCGGGGAGGGCGGAATTTTTTTTTGCCTGGATGGCCGCGGGGGAGGCAGAAGCGGCTGAAAAAACCGGTAGCTTTCGGCGTTTAAAAAATAAAAGGGCCTGGTTTCTTTTTGCAGATAAAGCAGGGTCTCCCGGACCAGGAAGTGGAACTTTTTTTGCAGCATGAAACTAATTACAGCAGATTGTTTAAAAAAAGAAAATCCCTATTCTAAAACTGGCTCTTTGCAGCTTAAAAACCAGCCCTGAGGTTTTTTTGTTTTTAGTTGGTTTTATCGAAAATCGGCGGCTGGTTTTTCTGTTGTGCATTTAAAAAAAAACAATTGATTGGCAATCTTGGTGCGCCAGCGGAGTCTTTCGGCTTAGAACCGGGAATTCCCGGTCTTTTGGCAACGAAGTTTAATCCAAAAGCTCTTCTATATAAACTTGGGCGTCAAAGGGTTTAAGGTCTTCGAGCTTTTCCCCCAGTCCGACCCAGAGGACGGGCAATCCGAGCTTTTTTTGGATGGCGATGATAATGCCGCCTTTGGCGGTGCCGTCGAATTTGGCCAGAATAATTCCGCTCAAAGCAAGCGAGCGATGAAAGATTTCGGCCTGGTCCAGGCCGTTTTGTCCGACGGTGGCGTCTAAAGTCAAAAGAATTTCGTGGGGAGCGCCAGGGATTTTTTTGCCGGCGGTGCGCTTGATCTTTTCCAGCTCCTGCATCAGCTCGGTTTTGTTTTGCAGGCGGCCGGCGGTATCGATGAGGACAATGTCGGAGCCACGGCTTTTGGCAGCTTCCAAGGCGTCGAAGACGACGGCGGCGGGATCGGCGCCGGGCTGGAACCTGATCATCTCGGCCTGTAATTTTTCATTCCAGACGGTCAGCTGCTCTAAAGCGGCGGCGCGGAAAGTGTCGGCGGCGGCAATCAGGACTTTCTGGTTGTGGCTTTGGTAGTAGTAGGCCAGCTTGGCGAGCGAAGTGGTTTTGCCACTGCCGTTGACGCCGACAAGCAGGATCACATGGGGCCGGGCCTGGATTTGCCTCGAAGGCGGCGAGGGAAACAGGTCGGCTAATTCGGTTTTTAAAAAATTGATCAGCTCGGCGGTGTTCATCTGGGGCTTTTTTTTCAGCTCGTCTTTGAGCTGGCGTGTGATCTTAAGGGCTTCTTCCGCTCCCAGATCAGCTTCAAAAAGCAGCTTTTCAAAATCGTTTAAAAGCGCTTCGTTCACCTGTCCGGAAAAAAGTTTTTTGATTTTAGTTCCTAAAGAAAGGCCGGCTTTTATAAAATGGCGAGTAATTTTTTGAAAGGTTTCTTTAAAGGGGCGCCACATGGTGCTTTTTTTTGGTTGTAAGTAATTATTCTAGCAGATATAGCTCTTTAAAAGCAGTCGGATTATGTTGTCTTTCAAAGGTGCAATTAATTTTCGGGTCCATCCCTTTTTTTGGATTCTGGCGGGTTTGATCGGCTATTTAAATGGCTCGGATATCTACCAGGTCCTGATCTGGGTTGCGGTGATTTTTCTTTCGGTTTCGGTGCATGAGCTGGGCCACGCCGTGACGGCTTTGGCCTTTCGGCAAAAGCCCTCGATCGAGCTGGTGGCCATGGGCGGTGTGACCAGCTATACCGGCCGGCCGCTGAAATTCTGGCAGCAGTTTCTTGTCGTTTTCAACGGCCCGCTTTTCGGCCTGCTTTTATTTTGTCTGGCCACACTGTTGCTTTATTTGAACCTTTGGCAAAACGGCTTATACCTGATGTTTTTGGAAATTACCCAGGTGGTCAACTTGTTTTGGACGGTGGTCAACCTTTTGCCCGTTCTGCCGTTGGACGGCGGGCAGCTGATGCGGATTTTTTTAGAGGGGGTTTTTGGCCTTAGGGGCTACCGTTTTGCGCTTTTTTTAGGGATGCTTTTTGCTGTGGCTTTTTGTGTTTATTTCTTTTTAAAAGGCGGTTTTCTGATCGGCGCCTTGTTCTTTTTGTTTGCTTTTCAGAGCTTTGATCTGTTCTGCAAAGCCCGGCTTTTGTCTTCTGCTGACCGAAGCGCTGGGAACGCCGCTTTAATGCGTGAGATCGAAAAAAAGCTTGAAGCGGGAAATAAAGACCAGGCGCGGGCGCTTTTGGAAGAGCTTTTGCAAAATACCGGCCGAAAAGGGCTTTTGGCTTTGACGGCTATTCAGGAGCTGGCTGTTTTATATATGGAAGCCGGCGAAGAAAAGCGCGCCTACGAGCTGCTTTTAACGGTGAAAAAGGAGCTTTCCGATGAGAGCAGGCTGCTTTTGCACCAACTGGCCTTCAAAAGGGGAAACTACGCCCTGGTGGCCGAGCTTTCTTCCGAATGCTACAGGTTTTCGGAAGAGGCCGAGGTTGCTTTGGCCAACGCCAAGGCCTTTGCTTTTTTAGGCCGGGCGAAACCTTCCGGAGGCTGGCTATATAAAGCTTTGGAAAAAGCCGAAAACTGGAAGCTGGAAGAACTGTTGAAAGATCCGATTTTTCAATCCGTTAAAGAGCAAAGTGCGTTTCGGGAGTTTTTTTAAAGCCATGCTGAAACTGTTTTGTCTTTTCAGCTTTTTTTTGGTTTCTTGCAGCCACAGCCCTGATCTGGCCTTTGTGGCCAAAGGCGTTAAGTCCAAAGAAAAGAAGCTGAAGAATCTGAAAGAAAAGATCTCGGAAGAAGAGCTGGCTAAAGAAGCAGTGGAAAAAAATTTAAGGGCGCTGAAGGTCAAGCTGTCTTTGGGACATTTGAAAGTGATCGAGAAAAAGCTATCCGAGTTCAGTGTTTGGCGCCAAAATCTGGAAAAAGATCCGCTGCTTTGGCAGAAATTTTTGCAAAAAGAGCTGCCGGTTTTATTTTTAGAGGAAAGGGAAACCCTGATCCGCGTGATCGAAGAGAGCCCGGAAGTGGCCCTTCAGGCCCAGGAGATGCTCAACGCCATTTTAAGGCTGATTACCGAACTTTCCTCGCAAAAAGTTTTAGGTTAGGGAAGTTTTTTATGGCGTCCCTGTCTTTTTTTCTATTTTTTTTAAGTCCCGGTTTTTTGCCGTGGCTTGAAAACATTCTCTAAAACAGCGGTTTTTTTACAACGCGGTTTTTCGCAGCCTTCTTCTTGTCCAGGCTGTTTCTTTTAACAGAGGGCAGTATCGTCTTGGTTTTTGCCTGCGCTTTTTTCAAAAAAAAGCGCGGGCCGGGGGCTTTTGATCTGTGCAATTTTATTGAACTTTCAAATTTTTTTTCGTAAGCTTTCAAGCACATTTTTTAAATCAGAGTTTTTTATGCGGAAGTTTGGTTTTGGCTTTTTAAACCTGCTCTTGTTCTGGGCTGTAAGCGCTCATGGCTTTTTAATCGAAGATTTGGTTGATTTGCAAAAAGGCGAGCTGAAAATGGCCTTTTTGGATTGGAAGATCGAAGGCCCGGAGCCGATTGTTTTAAAACGGTATTATCTGGGAAAAAACTGGCATTTGCATCTGCCTTATCTGGCTGTGCAAAAGCTCGACGAGGGCATAATCAGGCTTTCCGACGGCAAGTTTTTGCTGGTCTTCGGCTTTCCCAGGATCAAAGACCAAAAACCGGAAGAAGGGCGCTGGTGGCAGAGCTTTAAAAAACAAAAGGAGCTCCGGGAAGCTTTAAAAAAACATGAAGAAGCCATGAAGCTTTTTTATTCGCTGGACTTGATCGGGAAGACCCCTTTGGAAGGAGCTGAGGCCTTTCAGGAAAGAGGCTATGCGGGAAGGGTGGACGGTAAAAAAGAAAACCTGGAGCTGCTATCTCCCGACGGAGCTAGGCGCTTTTATAAAGCGGTCTTGAAAGAGCAAAGCCTTGAAGCGGGCGGACTCTTGGCCGACGAGGTGAGCTATCTTTTGGAAAAAGAGCTTTTGCCGAACGGCCATTTAGTGCGCTATAGCTATGATGACAAAAAACGCCTGATCTTGATTGAAACGGCAACCCTTGACGGTAAAAATGTTTTTGCCTGGGCCCGTTTTCAATATGCCAGCCCCTATCTTTTTGAAACAGACTTTACGGTTACTTGCTCTGACGGCCAAAAGCTGGAATACCGGCTGGAAAAAAATAAAAAAAAGGTTTTTTTAAAACAATTTGCGGCTTTTTCCAAAGAAGAGAGCTATGTATATTTTTCCGAGAAAAACCAGCAGCTTTTAAAAGAGGCCCTTTTTCAAAAAAAGACATTGGCTTTTGAATATTACCCTTTTAAAAGCGGCGCTGATTTTAAGCTCAAGAACATCTTTTTAAAAACTTCCAGCGGTTGGAAGCCGCTTTATCAGATCGCTTACCATAGAGATTATACGGAAGTTCAGGACAGCGGGGGTCTGAAAAGCCTTTATTATTATACGGCTTCCGGCCGGATCAGCCGGATCGAGCGGTTTTCTTCGGAAGGCAAGCTTTCCCATACCGACTGTTGCAATGTTTCTAAAGATGGGCGCTTTATCTATCAGTTCCGCAAGAATGCCCGGAACCAGAGCTTTTTCGCCAGGTCTTTTAAATATGATGAAAGGGGCCGTCTGATTGAAAAAAGCGCTCTTGGCGATCTTTCCGGAGCCAGGCCGGAGGCCCTGATTTTTGATCGGGAAGGCTGCGTGGTGGAAAAAGGGCTTGAAAAATGGACCGAGCGTTTTTTTTATAATGAAGACAACTTACTGGAGGCGGAAGAAGCCGGATTGCTGCGAACCGAATATAGCTACGGGCCGTTTCAGAGGCTGGAGCGCAAGTTGGTTCTGGATGCCGGAGCGGTTAAAAAGCGGTTTTTCTATAGCTATAGCCCCGATGGTCTTTTGACAGAAGAGATCCAAGATGACGGCAGCGGTTTTTTAAAAGAGGACCTCAAAGGGGTTTCTCAAAGAAAGATCCGGCGTTTGGATTTGAAAACGGGCCAGCCTTTTTACGGCCGGGTGGAAAAAGAAAGCGAGCTGTTTTGGGACCTGGCCAAAAGCC